>JBJSZR010000592.1:0-2410 GCA_046090385.1 Bacteroidota bacterium | reverse complement strand
TTCCGATTCAAGATCTGTCAGCTCTTTTCCAATCGCTCGAACTCGGTTTTCTCCTTGTAATTCATCTTTCTTCGCTTCAAGACTGTATCAGACTGCTTGACAGAATCTGCAATCTTTTTCTGAGCAGAATCTTCTTTCCGTTTCAATGATTTCTTTTCGTCCAGCTCATCCCGGTATTCGGAGTAGTTTCCATTGAAGTCCCGTATCAATCCATCTCCTTCGAATACGAAAAGATGATCGACCAATTTATCCATGAAGTAGCGATCGTGAGATACAAGTACCAGACAGCCGTTGAAATGAATCAGGAACTCTTCCAGCGTTGCCAGCGTCAACAAATCAAGATCGTTGGTCGGTTCATCAAGTAATAAGAAATTAGGATTCTTCAACAGAACAGTGAGAAGATGTAATCTGCGACGTTCGCCACCACTGAGCCGGGAAACAAAAGTCTGTTGCAGTTCTGGCGGAAACTGGAACAACTGCAGGAATTGCGAAGCTGACACCTTGGATCCATCTGACAACTTAATCACCTCAGCATGATCCTTCACCACCTCAATGACACGTTTATCGGCCTTTAGCTCAATACCCATCTGGGAATAATAACCGAACACAACAGTCTCACCTACATTGATCTTTCCTGAATCGGGTTCGTCCTTGCCCACCAATAAGTTCAAAAAAGTGGTTTTACCACATCCGTTCTTTCCTACGATACCTATACGTTCACCGGTCTTGAATACGTAGTCGAAGCCTTTGAGGACCAGTTTATCACCGAACGATTTATTCACTTTCTTCAATTCGATGACTTTCCCGCCTATCCTGTTCATCTTGATGTCCAATTCGAGCGTATCATCCGGCTTACGTCTTGAAATATTCTTCTTCAATTCCTGGAAGGCATCCATTCTTGATTTAGACTTGGTGCCACGTGCCTTTGGCATTCTCCTTGCCCATTCAAGCTCAGTGCGGTATATGTTACGGTTCTTTTCAACCGTCCTTGATTCCGACTCCTCACGCTCGGCTTTTTTCTCAAGGAACCACGCATAATTACCTTCGTGACTGAACAGCTTCCCTCTGTCCAATTCCAATATCCTGTTACATACCTGATCCAGAAAATACCGGTCGTGTGTCACCAATAACAAGGATAAGGAGGAACGGCTTAGGAAATCCTCAAGCCATTCCACCATCTCGACATCGAGATGATTGGTAGGCTCATCCAAAATGATAAGGTCAGCAGGTTCGAGAAGCACACGAGCCAAAGCGATCCGCTTTCGTTGCCCGCCTGATAAAGTGCGTATCGGACGATCGAGGTCGTGGATATCCAAACGTGAAAGAACCTGCCGGACTCTTGTTTCATAATCCCATGCCTGCTCTGCATCCATTCTGGCAGATACCGACTCCAGCATCTTTTCATCGAAATGCGAGTCTCCTCTCGATTGAGCATCAAGCAATCTTTCATACTCTCGGACAAGTGCTATTATGGGGACATCGGAACTGAAAAGGACCTCTGCGATGGTTCGCTCCTGGTCGAATGGCGGATCCTGCTCGAGATATAGAATCCGCATATCCTTTCTAACGGACACGTTGCCTTCATCCGGAATATCCTGACCTGCAAGAATACGCAGCAGCGTGGTCTTACCAGAACCGTTTCTTGCAACCAATGCGACTTTTTCTCCACGTTGTATGCCAAAGCCTACATCTCTGAAAAGGACTTTGTCCCCGTATGATTTGGAGAGATTTTCTACAGATAAAAGATTCATATTCCTTCCGATAAAATCCTGTTAATAATACCGAAAGACATCAATCTTTTGCCCCCTTTTCGCCGATAAAACCGTCAGAGGGGAATTTGAATAGAACATTGAAAGTGGTAAGTGAACCATAGCAACGGGTGACATATTGCTGAATGTTCACTTTATCCTCATCGGAAAGTTTATCATGCGAATTTATTCTCTGTTCCAAAACCCTTAATCGGTCGCGAAGCATGACTATCTTATTGAAAAAAACATCAATTGGGATTTCCTTACCCTTCAATGATTGGTCGGCAGGATGAAGTACCATCTTTCCTCCAACCCATTTGTTGGCAAGCTCGACCCTTTCCTGGATATCAGAATACTTGCGAAGGATATTCACAAGTAATACTTCGATATCGGCCAAAGACACAAGGTCATTATCCTGATCGTTTGCATCGATGATGGTCCAACCATCATATGTCCTTGGGATTTCTCGCATGCCGTGTTCAATGAATGTCACCACAAAATCATCCGGCTTGATTTGAACGATGACCCCAGCGCCATAGTCGGGATGATTGATACGGGAACCTATTCCTAATGATATCTTCATAATGGATACTTTTTTTGTAAAAATACGGTAATGGAAGTAGGAAGTCATACCAGATATAAGTGGTTGTCAACCGGAAAAA
>JBJSZR010000591.1:0-3143 GCA_046090385.1 Bacteroidota bacterium | reverse complement strand
CACGATACTATCTTGAATGCAACGTTATATTCGCCGGTTTGTATGGGAGCGTCCCATACCAAATCGCCGGTGATGGAATCAAGGGTGAAACTTGCGTTCGGGAAGGTATAACCCGGGATAGGCAATCCAGCTGTACCCCTGCACACTGTGAGTTCATACGAAAGACTATCCCCATCCGGATCGAATGCATTGGCATTGTGCACAAACCTTCTGCCGATACAACCACGATCGATTGGAGGATATGTGAGAACGGGAGAGTTGTTCGGAAAACGATACGGATCGATGATCAATGTGGATTCGACATAAAAAGGAACGTCAATTGAATTAGGGATATTGACAACCCCCTCATTCCTGTTCGGATCTTCAAACCGTATGATGAAAGTGCCGTTACCCGGGTACGTATGGTATCCGATGTACGTGTTTTTACTGATATCGTTGCCGAGATTTATTTTTGAAGTCCTGAAAAAAGCAGCTGATGGTGAGTTGTCTCCGAAGTAAACGGAATCAAGTGATGGACGATCGGCCTGTGTACTGCTCGTACGTGTGTAGGTGATAATGGTGATCTTGTAAGTGAGAGCTGGAAAAGGTCCCACATATTCGAACGTGATCTCTCCTGCCCTGTTGTGGGTGGCTTGTGCCGAAAAGGCGACAAGCATGAACATGAACAAGAGGACCTTGCGAAGCATCTGTCAGTAGTTGATGACTTGTTGTTCCATTTCAGCGGGAAGTTCACGCTCCGCAAATTGCTGATTGCGCAGGCGCGGAGTGAATCCTGCTTCTCTGATCGCTTCCTGGATACCATTTGACGTGAAACGATGCGGGGCACCTGCAGCCGAAACCACATTCTCTTCAATCATGATTGAACCGAAATCGTTTGCTCCTCCGTGCAAACATACCTGCGCGACTTCTTTACCGACTGTAAGCCAGCTAGCCTGGATATTTTTGATGTTCGGCAGCATGATACGGCTCAACGCCAGCATCCTGATATACTCTTCGGAACTGACATTGTTATGCACGCCTTTTATCCGGGACAACAAGGTGCCCTCATCCTGAAAAGGCCACGGAATGAATGAAATGAAACCTTTTGAAAGTTCCGGTTTTTCGGACTGTACTTCACGTAACCAAACCAGATGCTGGAAGCGTTCTTCGATAGTTTCCACATGACCGAACATCATGGTGGCAGAGCTGGTGATGTCGAGCTGATGAGCAGCCCGCATGACGTCCAGCCATTCCCTGCCGGAACATTTTCCTTTTGAAATAAGACGACGCACACGATCGCTCAGGATCTCCGCTCCGGCGCCGGGCAATGAATCAAGACCAGCGGCTTTCAATTCTGAAAGAACCTCCGTGTGCGACAATCCCTCCATTTTAGCGATATGTGCGATTTCGGGAGGTCCGAGAGAATGAAGCTTCAGGCGAGGATATAGCGACTTCAATTCACGGAAAAGATCAGCATAGAATTTCAACCCCAGCTCGGGATGGTGACCACCCTGCAGGAGCAACTGCTCGCCACCGTATCTGAACGTCTCTTCGATCTTCTGCCTGTACTGATCGATCGTAGTGATATAGGACTCCGAGTGACCCGGAATTCGATAGAAGTTGCAAAACTTACAATTGGCAATACATACGTTCGTGGTGTTGACGTTACGATCTATGATCCAGGTGACCACTTTTTCCGGGTGCAGACGCATACGCATGGCGTTTGCCACAAACATCAGATCAGAAGTAGATGCATGGTTATAAAGGTTGACTCCCTCCTCCAAGGTTAGGAAATGGAAATCAAGTGCTTTTTTAAGGAGTTGGTCGGTCTTCATGGCCCAAATGATGTAACAGGTGATCCCATCAACGAACAAGCGGGGCCGAACGATGGTTTCGCGCTATCCGACAGAAAATGAGTAATTTTCCGCCTCTCAAAACTACGAACTTCCATGCATACTTCCATCCGTATTGCCTCCACCTTCAAAGCCTCTGATTCCCTGATTTTGATCACCGATAAAAAGAGCGGATTTCCGACCGGTCTTCTTACGAAGGAGCAGCAGGACTATGTTAACAAAGAGTTGGATGCTGAGCGCAACAATGTCATAATCAATCAATACCATCGTTTTATAGCCGTCCATAGGCTGAATCTGAAAAAAACGGGTGGGGCGCTTTTGGAAATATGCCGAAAGGCCGGTGATGCCATTCTCGGAGCCGTCAATCGCCATAAACTCGAATCAGTGGTGATGGTGGACGTGACGGGACACGGTCCCGCCATCCTGGCAATGGCTGAAGGGATGGCGCTGGGAAATTATCAGTTTCTTAAGTATAAAACGAAAAACAACGAGCCCAATACTCTTAAAGAGATCCGTGTCCAAAGTACAGAGATCAACAAGAGGGACATAGAATTGCTGAATATCCAAGTGGATGCCGTTTGTAAAGCACGTACGTTGGTCAACGAACCGCAGTCATTCCTTAATGCTACTGTTTTCGCTCAAGAGCTTTCAAAAATCGGCAAGGAAGCAGGTGTAAAGGTTGATGTGTTGAGCAAGTCGAAAATCGAAGCCTTGAAGATGGGCGGCCTATTGGCTGTGAATATGGGTAGTAAACAGCCTCCTACCTTCACCATCATGGAATACAAGCCACGAAAAGCGAAAAACAAGAAACCGTATGTGCTTGTTGGAAAAGGCGTGGTTTATGATACGGGCGGACTAAGCTTGAAGCCGACTCCCAACTCGATGGATTACATGAAGTGCGATATGGCAGGCGGAGCAGTAGCCGGTTGCGCCATTTACGCAATTGCGAAAGCGAAGCTTCCGGTCCATGTCATCGCTTTGATTCCTGCTACAGATAATCGTCCGGGCGAAGACGCATACACACCGGGCGACGTTGTGAACATGATGAGCGGACACACCGTCGAAGTCCTGAACACCGATGCTGAAGGCCGTATGCTGTTAGCTGACGCTTTGCATTATGCGAAGCGCTACGAACCGAAGGTCGTTTTCGACTTTGCAACCCTTACAGGTGCCGCAGCAGCGGCAATCGGTCCGTACGGAATCGTAGCGATGGGTACTGCTGATGAAAAAACCAAGGCCGCACTGAATGCCTCCGGCGAACAGGTATACGAACGGCTTGCTGAATTTCCTTTCTGGGATGAATACGATGAG
>JBJSZR010000590.1:0-5051 GCA_046090385.1 Bacteroidota bacterium | reverse complement strand
AGTGCCTTGGGCAATAACAGTGATGGAATGAGCAATTAAGATGATGAACGTTGTCAGGTACGTTTTCATATCGTAGGTTTCGTTTCGGACATGAAAGTAATCCCGGCCTGTAAGCCGAAACTTAACGCTGTGTTACGGAATAGTTATGTACTAAAAGAAAAAGTCCGCTTTTGGCGGACTTTTTCTTGTCTTGTGAACGGAAAGTTAATTCTTTATGAATCGGAAAGCCGCTTGTCCTTTTTCGCTTTCCATGCGTAGCAGGTAAAGACCCGCAGAAAGCTCGACGGTACTGAAGTTGACAGTCTGAAATCCGCTTTCGAATTGCTTATCGGCAATAATTGAAAGATTCCTGCCTTGTAAATCCAGCAATGAAATACTTACACGTCCGGATGTCCTGGCATCAAAGCGTATGGAAGCGATGGATGATGCAGGCTGCGGGAAAATGCTGATAGAACCCTCACGCACAATCTCGTCCATTCCGACATAATAAGTGTTCGCACAGTTGTAATTACTCCATCCACCCGTCCAATCGTTTGAACCGAAAGCACCGCGGTATGAAACCACATCGAAAAAAGGATTGGAAAGATTGCTGTTGTTGAAATCAGCACCGTTCAATAAAGATGTGGCTGGCTGTGGTAACAGATCAGGCTGATTATAATTGTATGGATTGGTGAGCTGAAGGTCTGTTGCAGCGGATAAGATAGAATTTCCAAAGGAAGCGGTATTGAACCAGGTACTTATGTCGAAAGCACTGCCCGAAGCGACTGCCAACGGAGTATTGCATCCTGCAAAAACAGAATTCCTGAACTGAAGATCCCCTGAGTTCGCATTGGCCTCACAATTGGCACCATCCAAGAGCAGTCCGGTAGGGAAACCGGCGATTGCCGAGTTGTAGATGCAGGTCTTGGAACTTCGACGAATGTGCGCACCGCGCTTGTAGTTGCTGTTGTAGGTGTTTCCACTGCCGGTGATCGGACCGACGATGGTAGCATTACTGATTTTGGCATTTGTAAAGGGCGTGTTGGTGGTTCCGCTAGCGTCGTTGTCTGATTCGAAAGCATTTGAACCGGAAATATCGGCAATGGACGAGTCTCTGACAGAAACCAGGAATTGCATACAACCGCTGTATCCGAAGTCGGTGTCGAAGTCATCGTCAAGCCCTCTGTAAGCGATCAGGTGTTTCATATTGACATTGCCGCCGAAGCACTCATAAGAGTCGTCGCCTGAGTAACTCACTTGCACATAGTCGATGGTTGTGCCGCTGCCAACTCCACCCAACGTAAGCCCGTTGATCTCATTGTTCGGCTGAAAGGCGATTCCAGGGAATTCGATCCTTACATAACGAAGCACTCCTGAATTATCGTTTGGAACAGTGCCTCCATAAAGTCCTTTGACAGGATCAACCCCGCCTTCAATGAGCTTTTCACCGGCAGGATCATTCACAGCGGATCTTCCGAGTATGATCAATCCGCCCCAGTCACCGTACGTACGCTGACCGACTGGCTCACCGGAAGTGAAAACAATCGGTTGTGCAGCAGTGCCGTCTGCGATGATTTTGGCTCCACGCGTGATAATCAGACTGCCTTTACTCGATTTCTCTCCAATGATGACCGTTCCGGGTTGTATGGTCAATTCGGCGTTGTTGGTCACGTAAACGAACCCGCTCAACTTGTAGACATTGTTCGAAGTCCAGGTCGTACTGGTGGTGATGTCACCACTTACTGTGATAACCGACTGTGCGGTTGTGCTAAAAGCCATGAATATGACTCCTAGCAGTAGTAATGTTTTTTTCATGGAAGGTCAGGTTTGAATTTGCCACAAAACTATCCCTGACTTGTTACTGTAATGTTAACTCGCTCTCACTATAATTTTAAAAGTGGATAAATTGCGGCCGTTTAGTTAACATATCGTTCATCCTGAAAATCGATATCCAACTCCCTTCTGAGTTCCGATGAAAGAATTACCCAACTTCTTTCTAAGACGAAGGATGTGTACATCAATGGTCCTGTCGCTCGCTTCCGGATCTTTCTTCCATACCTTTTCGAATATTTCTTCTCGTGAATACACTCTTCCGGGCTTACTGTGAAGCATCTTCAATAATTCAAATTCCTTCCTTGAAAGATTTATGATTTTTCCGTCAAGATGAACCGTGTATCCTTCCGTATCGATTTTCAATCTGTCGAATGATTTTTTTGGGGGCTCGGTCTGATAGAAATTGATACCACCCAGACGCGATGTTATACGATAATAAAGGACATTCTGGTCGAACGGTCTTGCTATATAGTCGCTTGCTCCAGCACGGAACGCTTCGATTTCGTGAACAGTGGATGCTTGTTGTCCGATAATCAAAATAGGTAGAAAGGGGTTGGATGTCGAGTTCCTGACGGTGTTGCAATACTCGAGTGCCGATAATTCATGCAGTGTGTTATCCAAAATCAAAATCGCAGGCTTTTCCGATTCAAGCTGTCTGTCAGCATCGGTTAATTTATCACAACGGACTATATCGAATGCGATGAACAATTCGGATTTGCAAGCCTTGACCAAATCAGGAGCCGGAGCCACCAACAGCAGTTTTTCTCTTTGATCAGACACTGATTCCGGCTTTATTTTTCAATAGTTCATCCACGATATTGACCAACAACTTCGGGTGAATTGGCTTAGTGAGAAAGTCATCACCGCCTACTGACATCGCATTCAATGTCGTGTAATCATCCGAGTCAGCTGTCAGAAAAACGATAGGAGTGGAGCCGAATTCCGGATCGGACTTCAATTCTCTGCATGCCTCGATACCTGTCATCCCCGGCATGCGTATATCCATTAATATCAGATCAGGTGAATTGTTCTTGGCGATTTTTACAGCTTCTTCTCCGTTCAAACACGGCGTGACATCATATCCTGCTTTTGCGAGGTTATATTTCAAAATCTCGATTACATCAGGTTCGTCATCTACCACCAAAATCTTCAATCCGTTAGACATTCAGGTTTGATTTTTATCGAAGATCCGCTTCCAATATGAATGAAATTTTATGCTCAGATGAAATTCATGTTAAGCTACATCAAGGATTGCACGAAGATCTGCTGCCAGTTTCTCCTCTGATTGCTGATCGCAACCCAAAAGTGCTGTTCGATGACAAAATCTTGTAGCATGTATATCCAACGTTCTTGATTTTCCCTTTGTCCCTAGCAGAAGTTCGACCATCAGGGAGCTATCGCTAAGCGATTCGCTTCTGACGCCTCGCCAGGAGGTCATTCCCATTTCTCCATGAATGAATCCGGATTGCCTAAGTAATTCTTCGCAAGCTGCGAGGATGTTCTGATCTTCTCGGAGGATGACTTCCAGTTTCATGACACACTTTTGGGAAGCAATTATCGCTACCTCATGTTGACAAATTATTAAGCCAATATGATGTGATGTTGAAATCGTTCGGAGTATTTTTGAATCAAATGAAGGATAAGAACAAAAAGAAAATCAAAAGGGGCATGTGGACGGGTGTCCTTGTGATGTTACTGGTAGTAGGCACAATCGGCTTCATCGCCTATCAGCGCCTATATACACCCAATGTGAAGGTCACTGACGATGGTTTCTTGTATATTCCGACGGGTGCTACATTTGAAAACGTTGTTTCGATCCTCGCGGAAAAAGCTGTCATCAAGGATGAGTTAACTTTCCGCTGGGCGGCTCGTCAAATGAAATACGAGGAAAATGTAAAGCCGGGTCGTTATCGCATCGAAAGTGGCATGTCCAATGTCGATCTTGTATCCATGCTCAGATCAGGAAAGCAAGCGCCTGTTAAATTGGTGTTCAACAATGTCAGAACCAAGGATCAATTCGCAAAGCGAATCGAATCCCAACTGGAATTGAAATCCCAGGCATTACTGAACCTCATGAATGATGCTCAGTATCTCAAAGAGTTCGGGCTGTCTCCCGAAAATTCAATGACCTTGTTCATTCCCAACACTTATGAGTTGTACTGGAACACTACTGCCGATAAGTTCATTCGACGTATGAAGTTGGAACACGACCGATTCTGGAACAACGAGCGTATTGAAAAAGCCGCTTCTGCGGGCTTGACACCTTCGCAAGTTTCCATATTGGCGTCTATCGTTCAACAGGAGTCGAATAAGGAGGATGAGAAACCTGTCATTGCTGGGGTTTATCTGAACCGCCTTAAAAAAGGGTGGAAACTGGAAGCCGATCCCACCCTTGTTTTCGCTTATGGCGATTTCACCGTACGCAGGGTCCTGAATATACATAAGGAGTTTGATTCACCTTATAACACCTATAAATACAGCGGATTACCACCAGGTCCGATCAGCCTTCCTTCTCAAAAGTCTATTGATGCTGTTTTGAATTATAAAAAGCATGATTTCATGTATTTCTGTGCAAAAGAAGACTTCAGTGGTTACCACAATTTCGCTGCCGATTACAAGCAGCATCAAGAGAATGCCCGTAAATTCCAGGATGCAATGGATAGACGAGGAATCAAGTCCTGATTGCTTGAAACAGCTTGCTTTTGTAAATTCGTGACCCTTTAATGAAAACTGTGGTATTCCCCATAGTTCAGTAAAAAATGCAGTCATGAGCAAGATAAAATTCGGTACAGATGGATGGCGTGCCATCATCGCAGAGGATTTCACAGTCCAAAACGTAGCCCGCGTAGCGGAAGCGTCGGCCATTTGGTTGAAACAGCGTTCAGAATCCCCCTCGGCCGTTGTCGGGCATGATTGTAGGTTTGCAGGCAGACTCTTTGCCGAGACGGTAGCGAAAGTGCTGACTTCTAACGGCGTTAAAGTAATGATGGCTGATGGATTCGTCTCTACCCCGATGATATCTCTGGGGGCTGTGAAACACGGCACCGATCTGGGTATTATACTTACCGCATCACACAATCCTCCATCCTATAACGGTTTCAAGTTGAAAGGTTCATTTGGAGGACCATTGTCTCCAGCTGATGTCCAGTCGATAGAGGACTTGATTCCTGTTTCCCCCAATACGGATTATGCAAAAGTCGACCTCGCGGAGATGGAAAGATCCGGATTATTGGCAAAAG
>JBJSZR010000589.1:0-3753 GCA_046090385.1 Bacteroidota bacterium | reverse complement strand
CGCGATGATAGGGAAACCACCTCCGGTAGCTGTGCTGGGAGTCGTAAGGTCATTTCCTGCAGCACCGCTCATGGTGCCGATGTTTGTTCCGGTAGCAGCTCCTCCGCTTGCCACAGGCTTGACCAAAGCGATCCAACCGTTGGAGCAAACAACAAATCCGTCATAGGCGATACCGCCGTAGGTGAACGTACCTCCAAGGCGTTGAACCGCTGAGACGAAGTTCACATTGGTTGATGCTACGGCTGGGCTCGTGATCGTCGGTCTGGGTACGGATGGCTCACCTACGCCGTATGAAATTCCGATGCCCGGTTGCGCAAACATGCCACTGCTCCAAAGTGCAGCAACAAAAAACAAGACAATCCGATGTTGTGTAAACTTTACGCTCATGTGTCGTGGTAGTTGGTAAACTGAAATTTTACTTTTTTCTGGTTCCGAAATAATCAAGTAACGAAAGCGCATATTTTGCCTACGTTACCTTGTGTTCAAATCTATGTTATTTGCCTACTAAAAGCAACTAATTTTCCATGTTGACTTTCAACAACTTGTGGATATCTTGTGGATTCGGACAAACTGTGTGAATCCATGGGTGAATGGTGCGATTTTATCAGGTGAATGGTTCTACAAACGTGGTATGTTTTTGTTTTTAGAACCATACCATCGATGGGGTAGAAATGCAGTTTTTCAAACAGGTTTTTTGATCGAAAAACCAACATTTTTTTGGCTCAAAATGTTTGCAGAGACTCCGAGATTTCAAGGCCTTTTTAGGATTAAAATCAATTCGGAGTATCCATTAAAAGTGCCAAAAAGAGCTAAAATCGACAGTTTTAAGTTGTCGCTGATGCTGCAAAAAAATAAAAAAAAGACTTTTAAGGATAATGATCAGGCAGTGGAGGATGCGGAAATCAGCATTTTTGAGCGCTCCATGGCGGCCCGAATAAAGCGCGAGAACAAGGGATGCGGGGTTTCTACAGTGCTCTTGTATTCGGGGTGGAACTGTACCCCAATGAACCAAGGATGGTTTTTCAATTCCACTATTTCAACCAACCCTGAATCAGGATTTTTTCCCGAAGCAATCATTCCCGCTTGCTCATAAGTCTCCAGGTATTTGTTGTTGAATTCATACCTATGACGATGCCGTTCACTGATCCTTGACTTTCCGTAAACGGCTGCTACTTTGCTTCCTTTTTCCAATGAGCAAGTGTATTCTCCTAAGCGCATCGTTCCACCCTTTGCAGTGATTTTTTTCTGTCCCTCCATGAAATCAATCACAGGGTGACGGGTGTCCGGTTGCATTTCGGTTGAGTGGGCATCTTTCCAGCCAAGGACATTCCTTCCGAACTCTATCACTGCGCATTGCATGCCAAGACAAATGCCGAGAAACGGGATGTTGTGCTCGCGGACATATTTGATGGCTGCGATTTTTCCTTCGATGCCTCGGTCGCCGAATCCAGGTGCCACCAACACACCGTGTAATCCGCTGAAACGTTGGGCGACATTCTCCTCATCCAATTTCTCAGAATGTATCCATTCAAGTTTCACCTTGCATTCGTTGGCTACGCCGCCATGGATGAAGGCCTCCACAATCGACTTGTAAGCATCCTTCAGTTCGACGTATTTACCGATCAAACCGATGCGCACTTCATTGACCGGATTCTTTAGCTTGCCCAAGAAAATCTTCCACGGGTCGAGCTCAGGTTCGTGCTTAAGCGGCAGTTTCAGTTTGTTCAGAACGACTTTATCGAGTTGCTCTTTGTACATCAAAAGAGGTACGTCGTATATGGATTCAGCATCAATCGATTCGATTACGGCATTCACGTTCACGTTGCAAAACAGAGCGACTTTCCTGCGCAGTTCGGCAGCTAAATGTTTTTCGGTCCTGCAAACCAGGACATCCGGTTGTACGCCGAGCTCGAGCAACGATTTCACGGAGTGTTGCGTAGGTTTTGTCTTGAGCTCCCCGGCTGCGGCAAGAAAAGGGATCAACGTCAAGTGTATCACCATTGCCGAACTGCCCAGCTCCCATTTCAACTGTCGTACTGTTTCCACATAGGGAAGTGATTCGATATCACCCACCGTGCCGCCGATTTCAGTGATCACGATTTCAAATTCGCCCGATTCACCGAGTAGCAACATGCGTCGTTTTATCTCGTCGGTGATATGCGGAATCACCTGTACGGTTTTTCCCAGGTAAGCGCCTTCGCGTTCCTTGTTGATCACCGTCTGATAGATCCTGCCGGTGGTTACATTGTTGGCTTGTGATGTAGGTACGTTCAGGAAGCGCTCGTAATGACCAAGGTCAAGATCTGTTTCTGCACCGTCATTCGTTACAAAGCATTCGCCATGCTCGTACGGATTCAGTGTGCCCGGATCTACGTTGATGTAAGGATCGAACTTTTGGATGGTAACAGAATATCCTCGCGCCTGCAATAGCTTGGCAAGCGATGCTGAAATGATTCCCTTCCCAAGGGAGGAGGTCACGCCTCCTGTAACGAAAATGTATTTGGCTGCCACCGTGTCGTCTTTTTAGAGTTATTCGCTGATTTACCGATGAGCAAATCACTCATCGACACGGGGCGTGAAGTTACACAAAAAAAACCGTTGAGCCGGTGTGCCGGATTCAAGATTCAGAATTCTAAATTAAGTAAGGATGTGAATTCGGACCGTTTCGGCTTGCGATTTTTTGACTCTTTCAACTGCAGGCTTATGTGCCTTTTTTCAAAATGAAAGCACTGCACCAATACTCGGAAGCACGGGAAGCTGATAGACTTTTTCGCCTGTAAAGCGATTCACGTAAAAAATATTCTGGCGGTCGTAAGCATTGGTGACACCGGCATTGGCTTCCAGCGACGCGTTCTTTGAAATCTTGAAGGTACGTTGTATCATCACATCGAGTCGATGGAAGGAGGAGAGTCTGCCCTCGTTCAACGGGCCATAAATCGTGGACAGGTTGCCGTTCTGATTCAGTACATTCGATCCGATGCCTGTTGGGAAAGTGATTTGTTCGTAATATCCTGCTGATTGGGTGAAAGGGAAAGCAGAGCCGAAGTTCCATCGCGCACTAATCATCCATTGAGAGGATTTTCCGAAAGAGTAGGAGCTGACGATGTTCACGTTATGACGGCGGTCGAAGTTGGGCCAATAGGTGCGAATACCGTCGTATCGTTGTACATAGGCGAAAGAATAAACGCCCCAGAAGTAGAAGCCTTTGTATTTGTAATTCAGTAAGAAGTCTATTCCTTGCGCGATGCCGGTTTCAATGATATAGTCCTTTCGCAGATATTCCGGCTTGTCCGAATTTTCCGGAGTGTCATCAAAGAGCTTGTCGCGATTGATGTTCTGTATTTGTGTGAAGTTCTTGATATAGCCCTCGATATTGAGTGAAAGGTGCCAGGGAAGGTCTATCTCGGAACCGACTACCAGATGCTTGGCTTTTTGAAGTCGGGATGTTATTTCTCTGCCATCGAACTCATCTGGCAAATCATCTGATCCGGTGAGGAAACTGTAGAACAGGTTCACGACATCACGGTCGGAGGTTCCTGCCATGAGGTTCTGGGCATAATATCCTGCAGCAAGCTTGAAGCGCAAGCGGTCGGTCGCATTGTATTTTAAACCGAGTCGAGGTTCGGGCGACAGTTCAGCCAGTGATGCATAATATCCCAGGCGGAAGCCGGGCTCGATCACCAGCTTATCGGTAACGAATTTGAACTTAAGAAAGCCACCACCTTGCGTGGAGTTCTGGTTCTGCTCGATCTT
>JBJSZR010000588.1:0-2782 GCA_046090385.1 Bacteroidota bacterium | reverse complement strand
GATTATGATTCTGCTGATTATCGTATCGAGTCATTAAGAAAAATAATCGAAAGAAATAAAAATTATTTTGAAGAATGGCCAAGATGGGAATTAATAAAAATAATATTATTAAGATTTAAAAGAAAATCATATAATTTTAGTAAATTAAATAAGTCAGATTTAACTTATATAAAAAAATTGGGATCTAAAAACAGGGAAACTTCTTGGAGTTGTGGACTTCAAGAAATTCACCCTTTTCATATTTGGGTTGCAAGTAAGATTAAATAAGTATATTTAACAATTGTCTCCCACTCTCGACGCGCGATCTCCTGCTGAATATGCACAAGCACATCTTCCCGGTGCTGTGAATGTGCCGTTGCTGAACGACGAGCAGCGCCATCGGATCGGTATTACCTACAAGGAGCAGGGACGTGATGCGGCGGTATTATTGGGATTCGATCTGGTAGGACCGCGCTTCGGTGAACTTGTGCGCTCCGCCCGAGCACTTGCAGGTAGCCAACGTGATGTGCAGGTCTATTGTTGGCGCGGGGGGATGCGTAGCCAGATATTAGGCTGGGTACTCCAACTTGCGGGTTTCCGTGTGCGCATACTCCCCGGCGGTTATAAGGCTTGGCGCAACAACCTGCTCCTGCGCTGTGGGGAACCGCGCAAACTGATCGTACTGGGTGGACGTACAGGCAGTGGCAAGACCGAACTTCTTCATCACCTCGCAGCTCAAGGTGAGCAGGTGATCGACCTCGAAGGACTCGCACATCACAAGGGATCCGCCTTCGGGGCGCTGGGCGAACCTCCCCAGCCCTCCCACGAGCAGTTCGAAAACCTGGTGGCTCTGGCGTGGTGCAATACAGATCCGGAACGTGCTGTATGGATGGAGAACGAAAGCCGCAGCATCGGAAGGGTCAAACTGCCCGATGCCGTTTACAACCACCTGCGCAACGCACCGGTCGTGGAGGCCGTGGTACCCATCGATGTCCGCAAACAGCGTATCCTCGAAACCTACGGCACCTTTTCGGCAAAGGAACTCTCCGACTGTACCCGTCAACTCGCCAAGCGGTTGGGAGGCTTGCGGTTGCAGGAGGCCATGAGCGCACTGGAGGAAGACCGGCGTGACGAGTGGCTCGACATCCTCCTGGGTTATTACGACAAGACCTATGACCACGGTAATTCGCAACGGTCGCCGAGCAGCATCCATCCGCTGGAGCTTTCGCCGGGTGAGTCGCATGCGGCTTTTGCAGATCGGTTGGCGGATCACGTCAAAAAGCTGATCTTGTAAGCATGAGCGATCCAGTCAGGCTGACACAGTTCTCCAAAGGTTCCGGATGCGGTTGCAAGATTGCGCCAGCCGTCTTGGAGCAGATCCTGCACGGCAGTCGTATCTCATCGCGTTTCCCCGGACTGCTGGTGGGTACGGAGAGTAACGACGATGCATCGGTGCTGCGTATGGACGGAGGCATCTGTCTGATCAGCACGGCCGATTTCTTTACGCCCATTGTAGACGATGCTTACGACTTCGGACGTATCGCTGCGGCCAATGCCTTGAGCGATGTGTACGCCATGGGCGGGCGACCGCTGATGGCGGTGGCCATTCTGGGCTTCCCGGTGGAGAAGCTGCCCCCATCGCTGGCGGCCCGTATGCTGGAGGGAGCTCGCACTGTGTGTGCCGATGCCGGTATTCCGCTGGCCGGCGGGCACAGCATCGACTCGCAGGAACCCATATTTGGTTTATCGGTGAACGGCACGGTGGATGAGGCTCATCTGAAGCGCAACAATACCGCACAGGAGGGAGATAGGTTGTTCCTTACGAAGCCGTTGGGGTTGGGCATCGTTGCGTCAGCGGCCAAACGCGGCTTGGCATCGGACCGGGAAATTAGCGGCATGGTGGAAGTGATGACCCGGTTGAACAGTGCAGGAGCGGAGCTGGGGCGTATACCGGGGGTGCATGCCATGACCGACGTGACCGGTTTCGGGTTGTTGGGGCATTTGTCAGAGGTGTGCGATGGATCGGGCGTTTCCGCCGAGTTGCACTACGATAAGTTGCTACACGTGGAGGGAGCGCAGAAATACCGCGACCAGTTCGTGTTTCCTGACAACACGTACCGCAACTGGAATGCATACGAGAAGAAGGTGAAAGGCGTGAATGGTCCGGAGTTCATCACGTTATGTGATCCGCAAACCAGTGGCGGCTTGTTGGTAGCGGCAGGAGAGCATTCGGTTGGGGAAGTGGAGGCTGTTTTCCGAATGCACGGTTTAACGGACTTTTTGCAACCCGTCGGAAAACTCAAGCCACGCGAAGCGTGGAGCGTGGAAGTGAAATGAAATTCAAGTTCTTTGCATTTCGAATCAATAAAGTAAAATAGCACAGTTTAATTTACACTCTCAAACTAACTGTTTGAAGGTGGATTGCCACGACTTCAAAGAATCCTGCAAACGTGCGATGACGATGATTTCGTTCGCATTTTCATTCCATTACTGGAGTTCTTTAAACTTAAGCTGAAAAGAGTTGAAACCACCGGTTACGGCTCAAATGGAAAGAAAATCATCGAAGTATTTTTGGATGATAAGCCGGTGACTTATTCACGCCACTCCTCAATACCTGGTTCGTCTTTGATAGTATTTTTACTGATGATTTATCAAGATGGATGTGTAGGTTACCTTTGAAGATCGTGAAAATGCCGAATCGATTTTAGCTGATTACCTGAGATCCGGAGCAATCATCAAAACTGAATCCGGATATTATCACGCTTTTGACTTTGCGATATAATTACTTTCCTTTGAACACATA
>JBJSZR010000587.1:0-2253 GCA_046090385.1 Bacteroidota bacterium | reverse complement strand
GATATTTTGTTGGAATTGTGTTGAAAACCCCATCTTTGTAGCCAAAATATCCCCCTTCGGAGCCCGTTTAGAAGGAAAACGAGGAAATTTGACGTGAATATCTACTCTCAGAAACAGCGCTGGAAGGCGCTACTGCTTTTCGCCGCTTTGTTGATCGGCGCGGTCTCTCTTTGGTACACGAATAAGCTTGTCAAGAAACTTTCCGAGGAGGAAAGAAAGAAGATGGAGCTTTGGGCGGAAGCCACGCGCAGAATCGCTGATCCGAATGACAGTTCAGATTTGTCCGTCTTTACCAAAATACTCACCAATAACACTACAATTCCCGTCATCCTCACGGATTCATCATTTAACCCCCTAAGTCTTAAGAATCTCGACTCTCTAAAACTCAACGACAGTACCTATATCAGAGAGCAGATCGAGATCATGCGCTCTCAACATGAACCTATCGAGGTCGATCCAGCGAATCTTAATCAGCTGGTTTTTTACAAAGATTCTGATCTGTTGGTAAGGTTGCGTTACTATCCCTATTTCCAGCTTGCAGTCATCGCACTGTTCCTATTTGTTTCCTATATCGCGTTCAGCACTTCCAGAAAAGCCGAGCAGAATCAAGTATGGGTTGGTATGGCAAAAGAAACTGCGCATCAGCTGGGAACGCCCCTTTCGTCGATGATGGCTTGGCTGGAGTTGTTGAAGATGAAAGGTACAGGTGCCGAATACACTGCAGAAATTCAAAAAGACATCGAGCGGTTGCAAACCATCACGGAGCGCTTTTCTAAAATAGGATCGGCACCGTCGCTCAATAAAGAAAACATTCTTTCAGTGGTTGGCCATTCAGTCGATTATATCCGAACGCGCTCATCCGATAAGACCATGTTCAATGTATCGGGACCGGATTACACCGTGATGGTTCCGATGAATGTGCCTCTGTTCGAGTGGGTGGTCGAGAATCTGCTTAAGAACGCCTTGGATGCTATGGAAGGTACCGGTACAATCACGGTTCAGATCACCGACCAACAGCAGTTCGTTTATATAGATTTCAAGGATACAGGAAAGGGAATCCCCAAATCATCCTACAAGACCATTTTCAAGCCAGGTTATACCACAAAGAGCCGTGGCTGGGGACTCGGTCTTTCACTGACAAAACGTATCGTGGAGGAATACCATGACGGGCAGATTTTCGTAAAGAACTCAGAGTTGGGCAAAGGCACGACATTCCGCCTTGTTCTCAAGAAGTAAGGATCGGCTTATCTTCCGATCATCAGTCGTACAAATGGCAGGCATTTATTTCCATATCCCCTTTTGTCATCAGGCTTGTCATTATTGCGATTTCCATTTTACGACTGTCAAAGGTGACGAGGACCGGGTGGTGCAAGCCATGTTGAAAGAGTTGCAAGCACGTAAAGGTGAACTCGAAAACGCATCGGTCTCTTCCATCTACTTCGGTGGAGGAACGCCTTCCTTGTTGCCCGCATCCATGCTTTTCAGATTATTGGATGCCACCCGCACTTCATTCCAAGTCACCACTGATGCCGAAGTCACACTTGAGGCAAATCCGGAAGATTTGACCACGGAAAAACTGGCATCTTGGTCGGATCATGGAATAAACCGATTATCTATCGGCATACAAAGTTTTCATGATATCGATCTCCGTTATATGAACCGTAATCATAGCGGAATGGAGGCATTGGAAGCCGTCGGTCGTGCTCGAAAAGCGGGCTTCGAACTTTTGACTATCGATCTCATTTACGGTACACCTACGATGGATGATGATGCCTGGGCATCCAACCTTGAAACCATGAAGCTACAGGGACTGGATCACTTCTCGGCTTATGCGCTCACCGTTGAACCGCGCACTGCTCTTCATCATCTGGTAGGCACTCGCGCTCTTGCACAACCTGAGGAAGATCAAGCGGCTCGTCAGTTCCATCAACTCATGAAATGGGCCAGACAAAACGATTTCGAACAGTATGAAATCTCGAACTTCGCGCGCAACCAAAAGTATTCTTATCACAATACTTCCTATTGGAGAGGCACATCCTACCTTGGAATCGGACCGTCAGCTCATTCATTCGACGGTAAAAACGTCCGTCGTTGGAATGTCCGTAATAATCATGAGTATGTAAGAAAGGTAGCGGAGGATTTGATTACTTATGAGCAGGAAACACTCTCTTTGGAAGAGCGTTTTGATGAATATGTCATGACATCCTTGAGGACGCATTCGGGCATCGATCGTTCTTTCATAAAAAATGAATT
>JBJSZR010000586.1:0-7385 GCA_046090385.1 Bacteroidota bacterium | reverse complement strand
AGGAGCGGTTACAACACTTACCACCGGGGAATCGCTGACGGTGAGCACGAGACTAACGATACTGTCACAACCCGCGGCTGTAGTCAACGTATCGACGTAGGTTCCGCTCTGCGAATACGTCGTTCCCCACGGAGCCGTATACGTGCTGCAGGCGCTGGCGATGATGGGTGTTCCACCGACGCTTCCCGTAATCGTCAGACTCAAAGAAAGGATGCTGTCACAGCCCGCAGCGGTAGTCAAGGTGTCAAAATAGGTTCCGCTCTGCGAATAGGTCGTTCCCCACGGAGCCGTATAGGTGCTGCAGGCGCTGGCGATGATGGGTGGTGCTTGTGCTGATCCACCAACAGTTACCACGGCATTCAACGTATCAGTGAAGCAAGGATATCGGATCACGACACTCACCGAATAAGTTCCAAAAGAGGTAAAAGTATGGGTCGGACTGATGGAAGCGGATGTGTTGGATTGGCCGCTCCCTGGATCTCCAAAATCCCACCTCACTCCGACTATGGGTGAATTGGTTAAGATGGAAAAAGGAATGGCGGCATTGGAGCAGGATCCTGATGAATAACCAATGGATGAAACAGGAACTGGAGCTGCAATAACTTCGATCTGGTCGCTTGCTCCGGAAAGGCATTCTCCTGTGACCGTTGCACTGTAGGTGCCTGGCTCAGTGACTTGAAGGTATTGACTGAAATTTATTACAGGTACGCCCGAAACGCTTTGTCCTCCCCATGACCAGGAGCTGCCGGCACCGGCATTCAGCAATAACGTATCACCGGGACAGAGATAAACCGTATCGGGTCCGAAGTCGATGTAGTCAACAAAGGAGTTATAAAATATCCAAGAAGGATAATTGGGCAACGAATAGAAAAAGTCATTGTAAACGAATGCATTGTCAGTGACCGTCGGTGACAAGCTGTTAGGGCAATCGATAGTACCTATGGAGGTCTGGCCACCGGTGAAATTGAAATCCACGAAGTAAATTTTTCCGTCGGGCGCCAATTGCATACTGGCCGCACTAAAAGTAGGATCGATGACTGTAGCCGTTGACTGCAGTGGCTGTCCGGTCTGAAAAGATCCCACTATATCCCAGCGAATCAGTTGGGAAATATTATTGGCGGGATCAAGAACAGAAGCAAAAAGATAAAAACTGTTCGGTGAAAATTCAAACGATGACAAATTGCTACCGATGTTCGTCAGATTGGATAATACACCGGTGGTGATGTCGAAATCGAAAACACCTGCTGCGCATACCACCTTATTACAACATGGTACACCGGGTATTTGAGAATTCGGAGAAGCTTTTATAGGTCCGGCGGTGAAGCAAGGATAAACTGAAGCAAGGGCTACTCCTGCAGGGGTAACGCTGTACACTGCGATTCCTGTAGTATCATGATTAGCAAGAATCCAATAATCGCGCTCGTTGGAATGACGGATTGCGCAGACCCCCTCTAAAGAATGATCATACAATTGCACATCGGCAGCGGTAACTCCTCCCAGGCCATTATTGAGACTCATGTCCACTTTGAAGTAGCGTAATCCTCTGCCATTGGGCTCAGCAGCAAGTACGGCAGGGGTGGCATCAATGTAGTGTTCGACTTCATCTACTGTGAAGATGTAATATACACTTGGCTCATTGGGGGCGGGAATGATAACTGATGACTGCGCAGCACTGAAGCCGCCACCTTCAACACCCTGCATGTCATACATCACTGCATTTGTCCTGTCCCAGATATGACCGGGATCCTGACCGGAACTGGGAACACGTCCGCCGCCATTCGTATAGAAAAGCAGATTACCTTGAGCATCACATACGGAAGCACATCCCTCAAAAGTGCTTATCGAACTTCCCGGTACCTGTACAGCCGTGCCGGAGTTGAAGTCCAGAGATTGTCCAAAGCCGAAATGCCAGACATTCGCTTCTTTCTGAGCGAATGCCACCCCGGGTAAAAGGCACAAAAGGAATATTTTTATGAAGTGTTTCAAAACGAAGAATAAACTCCTGTTGATTTTTTCATCTTGTCAATGTGACATTGCCTGATTTCCTTATTTCCTTTCCATCCAACTGCCTGACGAATAACCGGTAGGCATAGACTCCCGTCATCACCTCTTTGCCGTCTTTACGACCATCCCAACATCCTTGCGGATCATTCGTCTGGAAAATCAGTTGTCCCCAGCGGTCGTAGATGGCGAAGTCCATCAATTCGATACAGTTGCTCAATACGCACAATCGTTCGTTCTCCTGCGGCCCTTCCTCATCCGGGGAGAAAATGTTCGGAACGAAGAGTTCATTGCAACGGACATCCAGGATGATGGTCAGCGAAGCTGTTGCCGTGCAACCGTTCGTATCCGAACCGGTGACCTGATAGGTGGTCGTCTGAGAAGGTGCGGCAACCGGCGACGGACAATCCGTACAGCTCAATCCGGCTGAAGGCGTCCATGAATAGCTTGTTGCTCCGGTTGCCGTCAGCTGTACGGAGTCACCGACATTGACAGTAGTGCCCGATGCGGTCACAGAGAGCTGAAGCTCCGGCGTACCGCTTACTGAAAACGTATTCGAAGCGGTGCAGCCATTGGCATCCGTTACGGTCAGCGTGTAATTTCCGCTCGACAATCCGTCAGTGGAAGGACCAATCGATCCGTTCGACCAGGCATACACGTAGGGCCCGTTGCCGGAAATGACCGCATCGGCAGTTCCATTGCTTTGACCGCATGCGGCAGACGTTGAGGTGACAGCGACCGAAGGGAAACCGGAAAGGGTCAGTGATATGCTCACCGTACTGTCGCAACCGGTTGAGCCACTGAGTGTAATCGAATAGATTCCGTCCTGATCGACTACCGCTCCCCATGGAGTCGTATACGTGCTGCAGGCCGTCACGGAAAGCGGCGGTGTGACGATGCTGTTGTCGATCGTCAAATTGAGCGTAAGGATGCTGTCGCAACCGTTGACTGCGACCAACGTGTCGGAATAGCTACCACTCTGCGTGTAAACAGTGCCCCACGGTGCCGTATAGGTGTCGCAGGCGGAAGCATTGACGGGGGCTCCACTGACACTTCCCGTAATTGTCAGATTCAACGAAAGGATGCTGTCACAACCCGCAGCGGTCGTCAAGGTGTCGAAGTAGGTTCCGCTCTGCGAATAGGTCGTTCCCCACGGAGCCGTATACGTGCTGCAGGCGCTGGCGATGATGGGTGTTCCACTGACGCTTCCCGTAATCGTCAGATTCAACGAAAGGATACTGTCACAACCTGCAGCAGTCGTCAAGGTATCGAAGTAGGTTCCGCTTTGCGAATACGTCGTTCCCCACGGAGCCGTATACGTACTGCAGGCGCTGGCGATGATAGGTGGACCGAATATTGGAACCGAGGGGATTAGCAGAATGGAAATGATGCTGTCACACCCCGCTGCGTTCTGAATTGTTATCACATACAAACCAGGAATTGTCAGCACGGCTCCATTAGGTGCTGTGTAGGTGCTGCAAAGTTCCACCTGGATGCTTGATGTTGTGGGATTGCAGGATGCTGAATCATAACAGATGTATACAAGACCGTTACCGCCCTGCTGGTAATCAAAACCGGTAGCCACTCCGGGAAAAGCGCTCAGCAAAGGATCCGTATTATTGGCCGGTGTCCCTGCAATTCCTCCCGTCAAGGTTGTTCCTGTAAGGCCGGGACACGTGGTGCAGACAAAACCGCTACCGCCACCACCGGCGCTTCCGACACCGAAGCAACCGTCGTGACTGCTTCCACCGCCGCCACCATAATATCCGTCGCCACCACCACCGCCTCCGGTCCTATCTGCAAGTCCGCCTCCAAGGTCGGTAGCCCCTGTTCCTCCCTGTTGAAAGCCGCCGGCTGTTCCGAAAACCGGATTGGGACAGATCGTATTGGAAGCAGGAGCACCGCCGGCAGTCTGAGTTCCCCCAAAGCCGAAAATATTGAATGCATTGTTCGCCAATGTATAATCGGCATTCAGACCACCACCCGCTCCGCCATTCCGATTGAATGAACCACCGCCGCCGGCACCGGCGATGCCGAGTATCGCATTCTGGCTACCCAGGATGCGAACCAGCGATAGACCACCGCCACCACCCGATCCACCAACATCAGTCGGTACTCCGAAAACGGTTTCCACGCGATTACCGCTACCACCATTACCACCAGCGGGCCATCCACCAGTGCCCCCGATATGAGCTACTGCAGGTTGTCCTCCACAGCCCACCGTTATTTGCAATATATCACCGGCTACAACCGGAAGACTGAACTCCGTAAATCCACCGCCTCCGCCGGCGTTGTTGATCAAATCCGGCCCTGCTCCGCCCGCTGCTCCCCACATCTTTACGCGGATGGTATCGACTCCGGAAGGCACCGTCCATTGTTGCGGAGCTCCTGTGCATTGGAATGCCACACAATTCGAAGGGACCGTATTACAGGTGGTGATGGCCAAAGTATCATATACGGTATCCAGTCTGCACTCGTACTCGTACACGGCACGTACCACATACTGTCCCGCTTGATTGTATACGTGCGTTACCGGTGACGTTGTAGATGCTAAAGTACTGTCAAGAGTACCGGATGCAGGGTCACCGAAGCTCCACCGGATCGATTGCGGATACAGAGAAAGTCCTGTCAGCAATAGGGAGATGGAAGAGCCGATACATAATGCAGAACCCGTAGAAGTGATTTGTGCATTGTAATCGTCGAGGTAAATCACCTTCATGGGCAATCCATAACTACTGCCTCCCGGAGAGGTGCTAACCGCTCCCGGCAAATACCCGCAAGCGGGTGCAGGCAGGTCGGGATTAGGGATTGCACTCAACCCCCCGTCGGCAATATAAATCCGGCAGTCCGGACCGAGTTGTAACGCTGCAGCGTATACTTGTGCAACCGTCTGCCTGCTTGCCGCTACATTTGTCGCGTTGAGGTCGAATTGAAACAACCCGTCCAGCAGATTGCTTACATACAAATAACGACCGGAAGGCGAAAACTCCACACCATACACGCTGGAGCCGATGGGAACAGGTAAACTGATGATGTTTGTGATCTGTCCCGTCACCTTGTCGAAGGAAAGTACATCAACCGCACCCACTACATAAGCATTGGCAAGCCTGGTGTGGTCGCCGTTGAATTTAAGATAACCTGCACCGTTGATAGTCGATGTACCTGCACTGGAAACTACAGGGGTTGCACTTATTCCCGTTGCAGTAACCTGCCATGCATAATACAGATTGCCGCCCACTTCACGTGAAACCAACCAATATCCCAATCCGTTTGCCATAGGGGCACATTCGATTTTTTCAGAAATATTGTTGTTTGAAATGAGTATGTTCTTCTGTCCGGGAACAATGTCTCCTAAGCCTCCATTCAGCGTCATATCAACCAGATTCATCTGTAGGCCGTTAGGACCGCCAAATTCATCCACCGTGAAAACATAGTACTGAGAAGAATTTCCTGGCCGGGGAACAATGCGCGCGGCAGTTGTGGAGGAAGTGAGTGCAGGCGTACCTCCCAACAATCCGGTGCCATTGGGCATCGGCTGATTCAACCGGTTCCAGATGGTCAGTCCGTTAGTATAAAATAGAAGATCACCTGTAAAACGATCGGCGACTGATGCTGATCCTTCTGAAGTAATTATTACACTTCCTGGAAGCGCAACCGGTGTGCCACTTGAAAAATCGACGGAACCGCCATAACCGAAATGCCACTTATCGTTTTGCCTGTTCTGCGCTGAAAGCAAAAAGGGAGGAAGAATAATCAGGCTGTAAACAAACAATCTGAACAGTCGGAGGCACATACTATGTCGAATACTGTTTGGAGGTAAATTAGCGGCGATTATTTCAAGTAATTATCATTGTGCGCTTACAGTCCAACTAAATTTACACACCGTAACATACAAACAACACTAAAACTGGAAACAAGTGTCATTGGTTTTTGTTCACATTTTTCATCTCTTAATAATTTCAAAACTTCATAATTTCGGCCATAGCCAAGAGCATTAACAAAACGTCATGAAACTCGAACTTTTTCAAATCGATTCGTTCACCGATGTTATTTTCAAAGGAAATCCGGCGTGTGTAGTGCCACTTGAAAGTTGGTTGCCGGATGATCTCCTGTTGAATATTGCAAAAGAAAATGCAGTTTCAGAAACTGCCTTTTTCATTCACAAAGGCGATAAAATCGCCATGCGATGGTTCACTCCTGAAATCGAAATGGATTTGTGCGGCCATGCGACGCTGGCAACTGCGCATTGCCATAAAATGATAAAAGGACATCCGGGAACTGAATTCGTTTTTGAAACCCTGAGCGGCGAATTGATCGTGCGTGTAGAAAACGGAAAATACTTCATGGAATTACCTTCAAGAATGCCGATTACCGGCCAACTACCTTTCGAGATAGCGCAATCTCTCAACATCGCCCCCAAGGAGGTATTGAAATCCAGGGACTACTTTTTGGTATATGAGAATGAAACTGAAATCCGGAACATCATCATCAACAGGCAGTTCTTCGATCGGATAAATCTCGGTCATGGCGGAGTGATTGTGACTGCAGCGGGCGACTCTTGCGATTTCGTTTCGAGGTTTTTCACACCACAAGCTTCCATTCTGGAGGATCCGGTGACGGGCTCTTCCCATTGCTCCCTCATCCCATTCTGGGCTGAACGACTTGGAAAAAAGCAGCTTCATGCCCGACAAGTGTCTCAGCGGACGGGAGAACTGTTCTGCGAAGAAAAAGGAGACCGCGTAATCATTGCCGGTCAAGCAAAAACGTATGCTGTCGGCTATCTGGTTACGGAGTAGATCATTTCATCAATGAAATGATGAATGCCCTGACGCAAGCATACGTAATGGTGACTTGGATCTTACTATGACCTCAACGCAAATCCGCCTTGATCACTTTCCAGGTTCTGACCGAATCTCCCTCCAAGCGAAAAAGATAAAGCCCGGCTGGCAAATCAGCCATGGATATTGCAAAGCTCGTTGCAGTGAGCCTACCCTGGCACACGATCCGGCCATGGAGATCGAGCAGCTGAAAATCATAACCGTTGAAGCGGGCATCGACCGAAATATGCAATCGATCGGATACCGGATTCGGATGAATCGAAACTTCATGAGCTAATCCGCGATTTTCCAAATCTGTCAGGTTGCTTTCTGACAACTTTACGAGATACGCGTTAGACAGAAAACTATTCGGACTGAAAACCGGCTGATGACTACCTGGGGTGGTAAGACCTGTATCCGTAGGTGTATTTCCGGAAATGAAAATATCGCCATTCGTACCAAGGGCACACGACCTTCCGTCTTCGTCGCCGTATCCGCCGAAAAACGTACCCCATTGACGAACACCTGCCGAACTGAACTTAACGAGAAAAGCGTCCCAGTAACCCC
>JBJSZR010000585.1:0-2656 GCA_046090385.1 Bacteroidota bacterium | reverse complement strand
TACCTGGATATGGCCTTGCTGTTGCACAAGCACAACACGTCATCCATGAACTTGAAGCATTGCTGGAAGATCGGGGTGTAATCGTAAAATATGCAATACATCCGGTGGCTGGACGTATGCCCGGACACATGAACGTATTGCTCGCTGAGAGCAATGTGGACTACGGAAAACTAGCTGAAATGGAAGAAGTGAATCCTGAATTCAGCTCAACTGATGTGGTGCTTGTTGTAGGTGCTAACGATGTTGTGAATCCGGCCGCAAAAACAGATCCCTCCTCCCCTATTTACGGCATGCCTATCCTTGAGGTGGAAAACGCCCACCATATCATCGTCAACAAGCGCAGCATGAGTGCCGGTTATGCCGGCATTGAGAACGAGCTGTTCTACAACCCGAAAACAAGCATGCTGTTCGGTGATGCCAAAGATGCACTTACCAAACTCGTCAATGAACTGAAAACCCTTTGATACTGCGCATAACAATCTTACAATAATCCATTAAAAAACATGTCCAACAGAACCTTCACCATGATCAAGCCGGATGCGGTAGCCAACAACCACATCGGACCTATTCTTGCTAAAATCAACGAAGCTGGTTTCCGCATCATTGCGATGAAATACACGCGTCTTACACCCGAACTCGCAGGTAAATTCTACGCCGTTCACAAGGAACGGTCTTTCTATAATGATTTGGTCAACTATATGTCTTCCGGACCGATCGTAGCAGCCATCCTTGAAAAAGACAACGCCGTCGAATCTTTCCGTAAACTGATCGGCGCCACCGATCCTTCCAAAGCCGAACCTGGTACCATCCGTAATCTTTTTGCGAAGTCGATCGAAGCCAACGCCATTCATGGAAGCGACAGCGATGACAATGCTACTATCGAAGGGAATTTCTTCTTCTCCATGATGGAGCGTCCATGATGATTAAAATTGAAAACAAAAAGGCCCGTTGGTTTCAGCGGGCTTTTTTTATGATTGCATGGACGTTCACCTGAATACGACCTCTTTAACGATCTCAGAACCCGCTCGATCATTCATAAGCTGCTTCACCCTGTCCCTTGACTGCACCATCTCCTGACGGAGAGGAGCCGAGTCCAGTGAAACAAACAGCGTTCCGTCTATCAACTTGATTTCCTTTGTGTGCTTGGCGATCATGGGGCCCATCAATTCAGGCCAAGCCTGCAACAGAGCGGTTGATTCATATTTCTGTTCGAGGTTTTCCTGCTTCAACCAATCTTTGAAAGCGGAACCGAACGGCTGGTCGGTCGATTTACGCATGTTGAAGATTGTCTTTAGCTGTGAGCAACTGGACAGATCCGTTTTCGACCATGAAACATCTGATATCCCTGCCGATCGAACGGAATACTTGTCGGATACGCTCAGGGTGTGTATCCGTAATGAACAATTGACCGAAATGGTCATCACTCACCAGCTCCATCAAACGGGCAACTCTGAGATCATCGAGCTTGTCGAAAATATCATCGAGGAGCAACAGCGGCTTCACCTTGAGTACATCGCGCATGAAATCGAATTGCGCCAACTTCAGAGCGACAAGAAATGATTTCTGTTGACCCTGAGAGGCGAATTTCTTCACCGGACGGCTCGCAATATGGAATTCCAACTCGTCCTTATGTATGCCGAAGGTCGTGAACTGGGCAAAACGGTCGCGATCACGGCACCTTTCTAGCCCATCGCGGAAATCCTCTTCGTCCAGATGTGAATCATATATGATATCGGTTTCCTCCTTACCTCCTGCTATAAACCCGTAATACTCCCGAAAAACAGGGACCAGCTCACCGATGAAGGCTTTTCTGGTGGAATGTATCTTTTTGCCCAAAGGAATCAACTGATCATTGAACAGTTCGAGCATACTGATATCCATTTTCCCCTTTGCATCTTGTTTTAGCAAAGCATTGCGCTGGGCGAGAACACGATTGTAGGACATCAGATTGTCCAGGTAAGCGCGATCGTATTGAGCGATTATCCCGTCCAGAAAACGCCTTCGTTCATCACTGCCGTCCGTAATCAAACGGGTATCCGTAGGAGCCACCATCACGACAGGAATGAGTCCGATGTGCTCAGCCAATCGATCATATTCATTATTGTTACGACGAAAAACTTTTTTATGCCCCCTTCGGATACCACAAGAAACCGATTCCTCCCTACCGTCGATTGTAAATCTGCCCTGAACCATACAAGCATCCTCCTCATCACGGATATTCTGGCTGTCCACCGGATTGAAGTAGCTTTTACAAAGGGCCAGATAATGGATGGCGTCGAGCAAATTGGTTTTACCCTCACCGTTATTGCCCACAAAAGCATTATAAGCGCGATCCGGCTCCACATCGGCTTGCAGGTAATTCTTGAAATTGAATAGGGAAAGACGTTCCAATTGCATCTCCTTCAAAGATACGCAGTAAGTGTTTGGCATTCAAAACGGCTGTGGATAAGTGTTTTTGCTGAAGAGGAAATCTGCGGGTAATTTGTTATTTTTGAGGGAGAAAGGGGAATTTCCATAATGATGGAGGATTTCAACGGAAACGAGGAGCAAGACCACGTAAAGAAATCGATCGAACGGTACGAAGAGATGGTCCGTCGAAAGGACGCTTATTTCTTTGACGTGGAAGCCTTTCTCTATATCATTGATAACTACATCG
>JBJSZR010000584.1:0-3170 GCA_046090385.1 Bacteroidota bacterium | reverse complement strand
TGGAAGGTCTTGAAAAGACCGAGGATCCGGTTTCTGAAAGTAATGGAAGTTGGAAATCGACCTGGGCGCTCGCCACGAAAATGGTGAACCACCACGCTATGACCAAGCAAGTGACCGGTAACCGATTTCTGTATGGAAAATTCATCAAGTCAATCGAATTTCAGATTCAGGTTCACACGTACCCCTAATTTGATATCAAGATGATCAGCCTGACGGATGGCGACAGGCGTCGGAGGTGAAAAGGTATTCATGACTGCACGGAAAACGACTTGATCCGCCTCATAGAAACGATCAAGCCTGTCGCTGTTTATCGACTCGTCGTGTACGTTGATATTGGCTCCGATTGCAAAGCCATTTGCATCTACCGGAGCGGCTTCTATGATATAAAAATCATCCACATGAAACAGAGAATCCGTCACTATGCCGTTTTTCAGAAAAAGGACTTGCAATCGGCCCGAGACGGGCATGCCGTTTCTTGTTTCAATCCGGAAGACCAACGAATCTATCTCTTTGATGGAAGTAAGATTGAATTCAGCAGTATCAAGAATTGTCAGTTGTTCGGCATAGCCAGAAAGCGGTAATTCAGATTCAAGATTGACTCTGATCTTGCTGGTATCAGTTATGAAATTCACATTTCCGATCTGCGGACGGTTCAAACCTACATCAGCACGATAGACAACGCTTGCAGGTCTGGCGGCATACGAGGAAACAATAGATGAATTCTGCGAATTAATCGGTATCTCAGTTGAGCGGATTTGACCGGGCGCAGCAGGAAAATCGATGATATAACTGGAGGTTGTCGGTAAAAGGCTGCTGTAGATCGGAGTGCCGTCCTTACGAATCGGTTGAACCAGGCAATTCGCCAATTGGGAAGGAACCCCGATACTGTTCTCAATTAGGAGATTCAGTCGTGGGTCATTGAGATAATAAATATCTCCTGTTCCACTTCCATAAATATCCAACGGAACGGTATCCAATGGAACAGCGAAATCCTGAATACCAAGATTACCCTCGAGATAACTGTAATCAATAGCATTCATCGAAGAGATGATGTCGAAAGAAACACCCGGGTTGATGGCTACACCCGTACCAGATAAACCAAGAATGAAATCTACCTTTAGATTGTTTGCTGGTATACTTCCGGAAATATCCAGGGTATAACCGGAAACATCCAGACTGAATGTCCGAACAGTTAATGCAGGTACAACGAAGACCGTATTGAAGATGACCCCTGATATCTGCAAGGATGGTATCCTGACTTCGAAATTGCCGTCAATAGGCAACTGATTCAATACTTGGAATTCGACCGTTCCCTCCGTCAGTATCGCTTTATCAAGTCGCTGGCCGGCAGGCAAAACAAATAAGATATCCTGAGAGATAGTATCGGTGAAAGATCCTGTATTATTCAACATACCCGCCTGAACCGCATCAATAGAGATTGCAAACCCTGATTGCTGGTCAGGTATGGTAAAAAAAGACTTACCTGTACGCTCAAAGATGGTACTGCTCCTCGTAATTACGATTCGGCCGGTAGGATCTACCGTTAGTTGGTCGGCTGATGACAAACCCGACACATCCGAATATCCAAGAGAGGCATTCACCAATGGCAATGCGACCTCAGGATTCCAGGAAGAAAAAGTTATATCAGTGAAGTCGAAATCCTCCTCTTTGATACATCCCGAAATGAAGACTGCAAAGGATGCGACGAGAAGGAGTCTTGACTTCATAGACGCAATATAGGTCGTCGGGAATCTGAAAAAACTGAAATTTCAATACATTTCATGCATTTTATCAGACCTTGGTCGGAAATTGAAAAAGGCTTGCGAGCGTGGAGCGCGTCACAAGCCTCTTAGAGCAATTCAAAATTCTAAAAGTTCAAGCCTTCTAAAAATTGATATACTGAAGATAACCCGAGGTATTGACAGAAACTGACAATTCAAACAGCCGATAATCCAATCAAACGATTAAACTTGTGCCGATTATTGAAGTCCAATTAAGCTTGAACCGAGTTATTATCATTCTTCTTTTATGGATGCCGTTAAAATCGACAGCAGGAGATTTTCACCTACGTTTCATTCGTGAGGATTTCAAATCCCAGGGGACCGAAAAATCAAATAATGACTCCATGAGGTTGGACCTCTTGAAATTCTATGTAGCTGAAATTCGGCTATTCTTCTCAAATAGCATGTATACAGTAGACTCTTCAGCCCATCTTATCGATCTTTCGGAATCATCAACAACTGACCTTGTGATCGATTACCCTGGCAAACAAAAACCTGATTCCTTGCAAATACACTTTGGAACGGACAGCATCATGAACTCTTCGGGTGCACTTGGCGGAGATTTGGATCCGATACTTGGCATGTATTGGACATGGCAAAGCGGCTATGTGAACTACAAACTGGAAGGCGTCTTTTCAAGTATACCTTTCGAGTTTCATTTAGGCGGATATCAGACGCCCTTTCAGACCGACAGAAAAGTGACTTTTGAAGTGAGAAGCTCCCATGCAGTCATGTCTGTAGATGTGAAAAAATTCCTTGCGGATGCCTATCAGAATTCAATACATAAGGTGATGGCACCCGGCCAAAAAGCATCTGCACTCTCAGATGCATTCATCTCTTGCATTCATCTGCAAATAAAATGAAGAGGATTTCCATCCTAGTGACACTTATAGCCCTTTTGTCTTCCTTAAGGCCTGAAAGCAATATTATGGAAATCCCGGCAGGTTGGCCGAATCCTATTTATGAATTCAAAAACAACCCACTGACGTTTGAAAAAATACAATTAGGCCGACAGTTGTTTTATGACCCACTGCTTTCAGCTGATGGCACCATTTCATGCGCATCGTGCCACTCCCCCTATTCGGCCTTTGCGCACAACGACCATGCATTGAGTCATGGGATACACGACAGTATCGGTATGAGGAATGCACCTTCGCTGTTTAATCTTGCCTGGAGAACAACATTCATGCTGGATGGAGCCATCAATCATCTCGACGTCCAGGCACTTGCTCCCATTCATCATCCTGGTGAAATGGGCAGCGACTTGAATTCAGTGGTTATTTCATTATCATCTTCCAAAAAATACCGCGACAGTTTCCAACGAGCCTACGGCGACACCTCCATAACCGGCGAACGTACGCTGAAAGTCATCGCACAGTTCCTGCTTAC
>JBJSZR010000583.1:0-1729 GCA_046090385.1 Bacteroidota bacterium | reverse complement strand
CTCACGATTTCCAAAAGTTCCACATCGAAAATGAGCGTGGAACCAGGACCGATTTTAGGACCAGCGGATCGCTCACCATAAGCAAGATCGGAAGGTATGTACAAACGATATTTGGATCCGACCGGCATAAGTTGAAGTGCTTCTGTCCAGCCTTTTATTACTGCTCCGACAGGGAACTCGGCAGGCTCTCCACGTTCTACAGAACTGTCGAAAACGGTGCCGTCAATAAGAGTACCGTGGTAATGTGTTCTTACAGTATCCTCGGCTGTCGGTTTCGGACCCGTACCTTGTTTGATAACTTCGTATTGTAATCCGCTAGCGGTGGTTGTTACACCATTTTTCTTTTTGTTGTTTTCCAAAAACTTCGTTGACTCAGCAGAATTGGCAGTTGACTTTTCTTTTTGCTTTTGTGCCAGGTATGTCTGTATGACCCCTTGTGCTTCAAATTGATTGATCAGTTCAGACGAGTCACCCTTCATAGCATCAGCCATACCCGCTTTCAGGAGTTCAAGATCGAGACTGCCGAGATCGTCTTTTTTCATGTTGAGTCCAATGGACACACCGATGCTGTAAGCAACAGAGTCAGAGAGCGACTTGAGCTCTTTGGGACCGGAAGATGATCCGGTTTTGCATGAAGTTCCGATGACCATTAGGCTTAAAACAACAAGCAGAGGATTCTTAAACATATTCAGATTGGTTTTAAATGATGAGGGGTTAAGAATAAGAAATGATGATATTTATCGATCAGCGACCGGTTTTCTTTGACGGGCTTGATTTTACCGAGGAAGGATCATATTCCAGTGAATTGATACCAAGTAGTTCCACTTCAAAAATCAGTGTCGCTCCGGGACCGATTTTTGGCGGCGAACCTCGGTCACCATAACCCAAATCAGAAGGTATGAATAGCCTGTACTTCGATCCCAATGGCATCAATTGGAGTGCCTCTACCCAACCTTTGATTACACCACCGACCGGAAAGCTGATAGGTTCTCCTCGATCAACTGAACTGTCGAATACGGTTCCATCGATCAGGGTGCCGTGATAATGAGTTTTTACAGTATCTTTTTCAGTTGGTTTTGGGCCACTGCCCTGCCTGATGATTTCGTATTGCAGTCCGCTTGGTGTGGTGATGATTCCCGGCTTCTTCTTATTCTCTTCAAGAAAAGCCGTTTCGATCAATTTCTTTTCGTTTTGTTTCTTGAGTAAAAACGATTGGATGACTCCTTGTGCGTCCATTTGGGAAAGCAACACTTCATTTTCATTGGACATCACATCCATCAAACCGGCTTTTAGTAACTCTGCATCGATTTCTGTTAAGTTGGCTCTTTTAAGATTCAACCCGATGTCAACGCCTAATCCATAGGAAACCGAATCCTTGAGGCTGGAAAGACTTGCTCCAGATTCTGTTGTTCCCTGAAAAGACTGCGCTGCAGCCCCTGAAGAGAACAAAACCGAAAGCAACATTGATTTGAGAAATAATTTCATGTCGGTAGATTTTGAGGCGGCGAAGATAGGAATAAACCGCTATTTGACCTTAACTTTACCACAATCGTGCCACGAGTCCTACGCATCATCAACCGATTGAATCTTGGAGGCCCAACCTTCAATGCCGCATTGCTGACCAAGCATTTGTCGCCTGAATTCGATACTTTATTGGTGGCAGGTACGAGGCAGGATTCTGAAGGAAGTTCAGAATTCATTGTAAAGGACCTGGGTTTGTCTTTCAAAG
>JBJSZR010000582.1:0-1354 GCA_046090385.1 Bacteroidota bacterium | reverse complement strand
ATCAAAAGAGTGTGTGGTTATTTTGCTGGCCTGGTCTGCCCGAAGATGAATGAACAACACCTCATCCGCATCTGCATTTTTAAAAAAATAATCGTTCATGGACGCACGAGGTGCGGCAAGTGAAAGATGGACATCGTTATTGACAAGCACGGCTTTCCGACTGGTCAGGTAATCGTTCTCGGATTTTACATGGAAGCCTTCGAAGCTTTGATGTTTGAGCGATCGCTTGAATGCCAGTTTGGGAGAAACGTCATACGGCAAACCCGTTTCTTTGATCATGGTCGGAGGATGGCAATGATAAATCAATGAGTAAACATTGGAAAAGCCATGAGTTGAAACCAGCTCTTCCGAGTAGAGCTTGCCATCCTTGTTTCTGAATTGAGTATGGCGCTTGGGAGGAAGCTGTCCGAGGCGGTGATATTGTGGCATGACGATGTTGATGACAGGTACAGTAATGAATGGAATCAGGCTGCCCTTACTTTTCCTCAAATTTAATCAAACTTGTTTGAAAAATCTGATTGCCGAAGGCTCCATTTTGCGCTATCAACTGACTTTAAAGCAATCGATTATCGGTTATCCATCTTTTGAATAAACTACCAATCGTTTTTTTTGCAATCATCCATTGCTCGAAGCTTTGTATTTTTACCACATCATGAAACTAGTCACCTTTCTACACGATGGAACTCCTGCACTTGGGCTGTTCATTGAAAACAACATCTATCACCTTTCCGAAGCTGCCAAGAAAGCCGGACTTGCTGCGCCACCTGATACGATGCGTGAATTCCTTGACCATTGGGATGAATCATTCGACAAAGCCAAGGAAGTTGAATCAGCTATCAAAAGTCAAAGAGCTGAAATCGGCCCCACTTCTGCTACTTATCATCAACTGCTTGCACCCGTGAATGAACCGACCTCCTGCAGGGATGGCTATGCTTTTCGTCAGCATGTGGAAGCGGCCAGAAGAAACAGGAAAGTTCCGATGATTGCGGAGTTCGACCAATATCCCATTTTCTATTTCACCAACCACAATGCGATTCAGGTTCCCGGTGCCATCCGCTGCATGCCCGATCATTTTCAAAAGCTTGACTTCGAGCTAGAGGTGGCAGTTGTTATTGGAAAAAAAGGGCGGAATATCCGGGCTTCCGAGGCTGACCGATATATTGCCGGCTATATGATCATGAACGATATGAGTGCACGGACCCTTCAAATGGAGGAAATGCTTCTCAACTTAGGACCTGCAAAGGGTAAGGATTTCAGTACTGTAATAGGTCCTTGGCTGGTAACTCCCGAGGAATTGGAGACGCGAAAAGTACCGGCAAAACCGGGACATACAGGTAACAACTACGACTTATCG
>JBJSZR010000581.1:0-2493 GCA_046090385.1 Bacteroidota bacterium | reverse complement strand
CTTTAACAAAAATCCGTTTTCACCTATGATTTCTGGTATGGAGAAAACCGATGAACCTATGGGAACACAACCACATAACATTGCCTCGGAAAGCGCATTGGGAAATCCCTCTGCCATAGAAACCTGGACATAAAAAGCATGCTGACAATATAGTTTTCGAAGCGTTGCGGAATCAGCAGGAGGTAGCACCCTTACATTTTCCGATCTTAGAGGCAGTTTGATATGCTCAGGCACCCCCACTATAGTGAATGTACAGTCAGTAAGTTCAGGCGCTGCATCCAAAATCAGATCGATGCCCTTGAGTCGCGTCTGGAAAGGATATTCGAGCCCGGAAGATACAGTGATAAATGTTTTTTTATTCCTGACTTCTCCAACGCAATGCCAGAACCCTGCATCATATCCGTTGGGTATGGCCGTAAACGGCTTATCTAATTCAGGCATGAATGCCAAGATTCCTTGTTTTGATGGAGCGGAGGAGTCATATCCGTATTCACAAAATCGAAGTGAATCGTGCTTGGGGGAAATATGATGGCACAACCTATAGGACCATCGTGTAAAAAGTCCTAGAAGTGATTTTTGAAAATTTCCATATCCTATAGCAGGGTAGGAAACACAATCAGTGCCACCTGCTATTATCAATGTTTTTTTACCGGACAACCTCCCGAAAATAGCTGGAAGAAAGGAGTGGTAGCCTGCGAATTGAACCACCATCAGATCGGATTGGAAAATATATCTAAAAAGGAAAACGATTTGCAGAATGAAAAACCCTGGAGTTTTCCACTTTTTAGAAGAGCTGAAATTGAAACGGCGGACTGTACCTTTTTCCTCAAGGATTTTTATATCCTTGTCAACAAAAGTAGAAAGACCGGTATGAAAATAAAGGATGATCATGATCAAGCTGATCGGTTTTCAATCCTTGAAACAGTAAATATTCCTTCCGAAGTATATTTACCTTTCGGAATAGGCAAGATCGTATCATCAAACCATCGAAAGAATTTGCCGGCTAACTGAAAGCATTTTACTATCGCTTTCTTCAATGACTTCAACTTCACTGGTCTTCCACCGGCTGTTTCCAAAGCCACACCAAACGAAAGGGTGCAAAAATAACCACTGACAGTAGGATTCAAGCCTGCCTTTTTCAAGGCTTCAAGCAGTCTTTTTTCATCCATCACGACGTGAATGTCGTACACCTGTCTGTAAAGTAGTTTTTGCAAAAATCCAGTAGGGCCATTCAGATTAGGTATTGTTGTAATCATCAACCCGTTAGGTTTCAAGAATCTGCTTATGGATCTTATTACACCTGTTGTATCACTGAAATGTTCAACCACTCCGAAAGAACATACTACATCGAATGATTGAAGCCAGTCAGTTGGAGGATTGAAAAGGTCGCACTGTCTGATTTCACCTTTACAACCGTCGCGTTCCAGAATCTTTCGAGTTTGTTCACATCCGAATTCGGAATAATCCAATCCGAAAACCTGGAACCCGTACTCTTTTTGGAAATAACTAAGCCAAATGGAATTACCGCAACCTATCTCAAGTATTCGCTTTTCACCTTCACCGTTTCTTTTGAAAATCTTACTGTAGAAGGTATCGTATTGTCTTGTCAGGTATGTATTGTCACGATCACCTTGCAATAGAGCAGGGGCAGGAAGTTGGGGAGAACTTTTCCAAAAAGAAGACCAGTAATCTTCTCCGGCTTTGTCCTTCACGTTGTTTTCCGACATCATTTGAAAAATGCAATCACTGATCAGCTCTCCTGCATCTGGCTTCTACACCGTTTCCGCCACGATCCACCCAAATGGATTCGGCTCCGAATGATTCCAACAACCGGCGGATTTGACCTTCCGTTCTTAAATGCTTGTAATAATCCGTAAGGGAGTCATAAGAATCAAGTCTGCTCCATTCAAGATGGAAATCATAATCCTTTTCGGGGAAAAGATGGATGTATTCAATCAATGGTGAAAAGCGATGTAGCAACCACCATAAGGGTTTGAAGTTCCGGAATGCCCAGTGCATCGGAAAGAAAAAGTCGACAAGTTTGTCAACTGCTTTCTTCGATATTTCAGGCTTCATCTTCCTTAGTAAATGCCTGTAAACCGGCTTTAGCGTACTGTAATATGAGAGTCGCCAACGATAGTGGTCGATTACCAGCGATCCTCCGGGTTTGACTTTATCCCAAAGTGATTGAATTGTTTTTTCAGAGGACGGGGTATGTTGTATTACGCCAAGACATATCACCACATCAAATGCACCATTCCTGAAGGGCAATTCATAGACGCTTGCTTGAGCAACTGTGTAATTAGGTGCGTCACCGATATTCGCTTTGTTCGCTTCTACCGCGACACTCAGGTCGATTGAATGAACCATTGCACCGCTTTCCACCAAAAGTTCAGTGAATCGGCCTGCACCACAACCTACCTCCAGCACGGTTTTTCCTCTCAATTCGTGAAGTGGTATTCCAAGACAGCGTACCAATCGTTCCCTGGTGAT
>JBJSZR010000580.1:0-8336 GCA_046090385.1 Bacteroidota bacterium | reverse complement strand
CTATCAGCGAACCAGCTGCTGCCCTGTCAACTGCAGTGAATTCCCAATCCGATGTGGCATGCAATGGAGGATCAACCGGCTCTGCTTCTGTAACCACATCCGGCGGTACTACACCTTACAGCTTCTCATTGAACAATGGTCCCGCAGGCACTGATTCCACCTTCCAGAATCTGACTGCAGGTAGCTATAACGTATTGGTGACTGATGCGAACGGATGTACTTCTAACGCACAATTCACCATTAACGAGTCGACTCCTATCTCTCTTAGTGCTACTTCCACTCCGTCGAATTGTAATCAGAACAACGGAACAGTAACTGCAGTAGCTTCAGGCGGTGCTGAATATTTCACCTATAACTGGAACCCCGGCGGAGCCACCACCGAACTGGTCACTGGACTTGCACCTGGAAACTACACGGTCATCGTCACTGACGCATTGGGTTGTACTGCTACGACCAGTGTCACGGTAGCTACAACGGCCTTGCTTACTGCGACTTCGACGCAAACGGACAATGTTTGCTTCGGCTATACGCAAGGAACCGCAGTCGTCAGTGCTGCAAATGGTACCGGGCCTTATTCATATTCATGGTCACCGTCGGGTGGCAATGCGGCAACGGCTTCCAACCTTGCTGCCGGAACTTATGTTTGTACGATCACTGATCAGGATAATTGCACAACTACGGTAACCGCGGTGATCAGCGAGCCTACTCAAGTACAGGCGAGCATCACAACAGACCCGGCAGCATGCACCGGTTCAGCAAGCGGTAGCGCATCAGTATCAGCTCAGGGTGGGACACCCGGCTATGCCTACGTTTGGTCAACTGGCGGAACAGGTTCCTCTGTTACAGGTCTTGCACCTGGTCAGATTTCAGTAACTGTCACTGATAATAATGGTTGCACATTCACTGCCAGTGAAACTGTAAGTCCCGCTTCCAACGTAACTGCCACTGCGAGTAGTGTAGGAGTCACCTGTTACGGTTATACCGACGGATCAGCGAGTGTGTCCAATGCAACCGGTGCTTATCCTCCATTCACGTATCTGTGGTCTGACGGATCCACCGGTACATCTGTCTCCGATCTTTCCCCAGGCTCTTATTCAGTGATCGTAACCGATTCCAGGAATTGTACCATCACTATTCCTGTAAGTATCGGCGAACCTGCACAACTTAGTGTATCGGCAGGAAGTGACACCTCGTTCTGTGCATCCACGATCGAGTTGAATGCATCTTCGAATTACGCAGGTCAGTGGTCGTCTTCCAACTCTTCCATCTCCTTCTCAAATCCAACTTCACCTACCTCAAGTGTAACCGGATATTCACAAGGTGTGAATGTAGTTACATGGACGATAACGGACGGTGTATGCTCTAACTCTGCCGATGTCAATCTGACCCTTTGGGGTAGGGCGGAGTGTGAACTTGAACTTCCAAGCGGGTTCACACCCAACTCCGATGGATTCAATGACGGGTATGTCATTCACGGTATAGGACTTTATCCTGACAACGTGTTCAAGGTGTTCAACCGCTGGGGTAACCTTATCTATAATCGCGATGACTATCAGAATGCAGATTGGATCGGACAGAACAATGACGGTGATCTGTTGCCGGAAGGAACATACTTTGTCATACTCGAAATCGTCGGGAATAACATACAGAAAAGCACCTATGTCGATCTAAGGAGAGGAAAACAATAAGGTCGAATAGGAATATCATACTATAAGAAACTAGATAACTTCAATATAATGAGAGCCATTTACAAGCGACTGCTATTGCTCGTATTGTCCTGTGCAGGAATTCAGCAGGTCAATGCCCAACAGGATATCCTGGTCAGTCAGTATATGTTCAATCACTTGCTTCTGAATCCGGCCTATGCGGGAAGCAAGGATTACATGATGTCCACATTGTTGTACAGAAAACAATGGGTCAATTTCCAGGGAGCCCCAACCACCCAGGTAGGAAGTATTCATGGTCCAATCGGGCTCACCAACTTCGGATGGGGTCTGCTGGTAAGTCATGATAAGATCGGAGTTACCGACCGTACCGATATCTATTTGAATGGAGCCTACCATCTCAAAATAAATGATAAGTACAAGCTGGGACTAGGCCTTAGGTTTGGCGGTGGTTATTACGCTTTCAAGAACAGTGACCTCATTTATTGGGATTCAGGAGATCCGTTGTATCAAGGCGATCAGGTGAGTCGCTTTTTGCCGAATGTCGGAACGGGTTTGTATCTGCAATCCAGCAAGTTTTATGCGGGTGTGAGTGTTCCTACGCTCATCAGTTACGATAATACCAAGAGTCTTAGCCTGAGCCTTTCCGGCGGAGAGGTGATTCCGCAGCAGGTCCGTCACATGTTCGCTACTGCGGGTGTCGCTCTCGAGTTGCATCCTGACGTTGTCATGAAACCAAGTGTATTGGTAAAATATGTGGATAATGCGCCGGTAGAAGCCGACTTCAATTTGAATTTCCTTCTATCCAATTTCTTGTGGGTTGGAGGAAGTTATCGTACGGGCGATGCCTTTGTCGCACTTGTCGAATTCCAATTGACCAAAAAGCTCCGACTCGGTTACAGCTATGACTTCACCTTTACCGATATCAAGGATTACAGTCAAGGTTCACATGAATTCATGTTAGGCTATGACTTCGGCTATGATATCATGAAGATGAAGACTCCTCGTTACTTCTGATCTTCGACCATAACATCGTTACCTGATACCTCACCAGACCGACTATGAAACAAACCATCCATAATACCATACGCAACTTTTCAGCAATAGCGCTAACCATGCTCTTGCTGAGCGGATGCGCCAGTTACCATATGCGTCAGGGCAATAGGCTCTCCGATCTGTTGGCTTACAAGGAAGCCATCAAGGAGTATGAAAAGGCGCTTGACAGTAAATATAAAGCCGACGCTGTAAGAGGGTTGGCGTCTTCAAATCTGAAGGTGAATAATATCGAGCAGGCCCGGCAGTATTATTCTCAGCTTGTAAATGACACATCGGCTAAGCCGACTGTTGCTGAGCGGGTGCAGTATGCCGATCTGCTCATGCGTGCCGGAAAGTATGACGAAGCAAAGGCGGAACTCGGTAAGATAACTTCCCTTGATACAAGAGGCCGGATCATGTTGTCAAGTTGCGACAGCATCGGTGCATGGAAGCGTGACAGTCTTAAATATGTTGTTTACAGAAACGGTTTGAATTCAGGTGGAGAGAGTAACTTTTCTCCAGTATACTATAAAGATGGATTGCTTTTTGTTACCGATCGTGGAAAGCAGAGTTCCCGTAACTTCTATGAGTGGACCGGCCGGCCGTTCCTGGATATTTATTACTCGAAGGTCGAGAAGGACGGAAAAATCGCCTCCACAGAGAAACTTGCCGGCGATGTCAACGGAATTTATCACGAAGGGCCTGTAGCTATCAATACACAGGGTGACACACTTTATCTTACCAGAAACAATTACGTCAAGAAAAAGGTAGGTAAGAGCGAACAGGATATGGTGAATGTTAAAATCTACCAGCTTTATAAAAAGGATACCATTTGGACCGGTCTTAAGGAACTTCCGTTCAATGGTTCAGATTTCAGTACAGGGCATCCTGCACTCACTGGTGATGGTAATTCCATGTATTTTGCGAGCGATCGTCCGGGAGGATTGGGTGGCAGCGACATCTATGTAGTGCGCAAAAATGCCGGTGCTTGGGGACAACCGGTCAATTTGGGCCCTGGAATAAACACACCTGGTAACGAAGTTTTCCCATATGTCTGGAAGGATAGTGCGCTTTATTTCAGTTCTGACGGTCTACAAGGAATGGGTGGTCTCGATCTCTTCAAATCCATATTGGTCGATACCATAGTAGGTGTACCTGTCAACTTGGGTTATCCGCTTAATTCCAACTATGATGATTTCGGAATCATCATAAATAAAGAAAATACAGAGGGCTATTTTTCAAGTAATCGCGAGGCTTCGAATACGGAGATCGATCAGATTTATCGTTTGCAATTGAAGGACATTCGCTTTACTCTGGCTGGTGTTGCAGTCAATAAGAATACGCAAAGTCCTGTTCAAGGTGTCATAGTCGAGTTGAAGAACAGATCGAACGGACTAAAAGAAACTGCAATCAGCGGTCCAGATGGCACATTCAAATTCAAACTGGATCCCCGTACCGATTATTCTGTTATGGGTTCAAAGGATGGCTATTTTACCAATTCAGAGGACGTTACGACGGTAGGAAGGGACCAAAGTGAAGATCTGTTTGTGAAGTTGAAATTGGAGCTTGAAGAAATCGTAGTCAACAAACCGATTGTCCTGGAAAACATCTATTATGATCTAGACAAATCGGATATCCGCCCAGATGCCAAACCGGGTCTTGATAAACTTGTGCAGATCATGAAAGATAATCCGGATATCAAGATTGAACTCGGTTCGCATACCGATTCAAGAGCCAGAGATGCCTATAACGACGATCTCTCCCAACGTAGAGCAGAGTCAGCGGTCAAATACATCGTTTCAACCGGTATAGACCGTAAGCGTATAACAGCCAAGGGTTATGGAGAGCGCCAATTGGTTAATGGCTGTACGAACGGAGTTAAATGCACCGAGGAGCAACACCAGGCTAACCGACGTACTGAGTTCAAGGTTGTCGGATTCATGAAATGATATCGAATGGAATGACTAGGTCTTCCATTGTATGACAGGTATTCGAAATGCAACCGGACTCACTAGAGTCCGGTTTTTTTATGCCATTGATTGACCTTATATCTGCGATTGTTTTTCCATTCTGATTCTAAAGTCTCTATTGAATGAAATTCTGCGTTAGCTTCACACGGATTGAATTCATTTAAATTGAACTGGATCGTTTTGGAAAGATGATTTCATCCGGGATCCATCAGTCGGTATAAGCCTCAGATTCTTTTATGAAACTGTATGAACGGAATGGTTCCTTTACAGGTTGATGACATCACGCCAAACCTGTCTGTTGCTTGGAAGCTTGAGCTAGGCGCTATCACTGTCATAGCTGATATTCGACCGGAATTCTAGGCGCCATGGCTTTGGTTAATTCAATCGATGACTCCTTTTACCTCTAAATGGGTAGTCAAGTATTTGCCAATTCAATCAAATGAATTATGAAACCGCATGGATTATTGAAAATCGATTTGCCATGGGAACTCTATTCAATTTTTTCCCAAATCAGATGCTTTCATTGACTCGCCTGCTGTTCTAGAATCAGATGAATAGGCAGGAATAATCGACGCGAGTTAATTGGTAAAAAAACGGACTGTACTTTTGTGCCAAGAAGTAAGTCAAACGTCCAGTTTTTTTAACTTCCGATTCGACAGCAACACTTGTCAGTCTGATGAAATAGAAAAGTAAATCTCAGTTTGATCTCTATGGTCTTCGTCAGCTCTTGATGATACGGCTTGAAACCTTTTTGTTTTCAAAAATGATATTCAGGGTATAGTTACCCCTGGGAAGTTGAGGATCTTCTTGATGTACATGCACATTTTTTCCGGCCTTCGCTTCGAATGTCTTACTGCTTTTCACGGTTCCTTTCTCGTCAATGAGCTGCACCCAGACTCTTCCGGATTTTGGCAGGAAGTAAGATACATCGAAGGTGTTTGAAAATGGCTGAGGATTGATGCGGTCGATGCTGAAGCCTTTATCCGATTTCAAACGGATGGCCGAAAGGGGATGCAGTACGAATTTTCCATTTTTGAACTGTTGCCGAAGCCTGTAATAAATAACACCATTCGGGTTCGGATGAATATCCTTTATCAGGTACTCATCATTTACTTTTGGTAAAGTGCCTGGTGTTATGGTACTTATTTTCTGGAAGTCAGTTCCATTCATTGAGCGTTCGATGGAGTAGGAGGCTACAAGGTCCTCGTTGGTGGTAGTGAAATGGACTGTGACATCGTCCTGGTCACCCTCCAACATGAAGTTGATAAGCGATGCAGCCAAAGGGCTCACAGAGCCCGTACTTCTGATTACCAAGTTGTCAAGAAAAGCTCCGCCTTCAGAAGAAAGACTTTGGCCGATGATCAGGTCGCCTGAATTTTTCCAATACAACGCCCTGTTTGCTGTACCATTGAATATCCATACAGGAGCTCCGTTCACAGTTATTTCTGAATGACCGGTCGCAGGTGTATAGTTGAACCTGTAAGTCCTGTACTGTCCATCATGGATGCACTCATAGTCAGTAAGCTCTTTTACAGTCGAAAAGCCACCTCTTTCATTTTCAACCCGAAAGGAGACCGTGATTCTATTTCCTTCCAAGCCGAATTGCAGTCCATTACTTCTGTAAAAGAAATATCCGTCTTTGTCTGATCCTTTATAATCGATACTGATATCTATTCCGTCCTGATTGAAGTAGGGGCCTCCTTGCAGCACCAATTCAACGCTCTTATCGTTCGAATTCAACGCCAGACCTTTTGTTCCTGCCCGTCCACCTAATGCTGAAACAGCACTGCTATTGCAACTAACCCCATCAGGACCCAATGTAGCTGATGTTACCGGGTCTTTTTCCCAGGTGAATTCGCATAATATTTCTCCAGTATAGGTATTGCCACCTGTGGTTATGTTCTTATTTCCGGAGGCTTTGGATTCGCTAAGCTGTTGCAGATTCAGGTACACCAGCCAACCGATCATTACTGATACAGATATGCTAAAAACACCCGTAACCATCAGGAAACGGGTGGTCATTTTTGTCTTTTGCCGAACCGATCTTTTTTGTCTGAAACTTCTTTTCATGATCAAGTTATTTTTTAATCAACTTCTTGATTTCAGTCTGGTCGTCAGCTATCACATGAAGCAGATATGATCCTGTTGCAAGAATGGGCAGGTCATTGAATTCCACGAAGCTGTTGCCTGCCTCGGAATGCTCTTTCCGGTCATAAACCATTTTTCCTTCCAGGTCATAGATCCGGTATTGTGTTGTTCCGGCCAGTGATCGACTTATCTGAAGGTGGAAACGGTCGGAGAACGGATTAGGGCCTATTTCTTGGACCGTAACAGGTCGTATGGTTCCTGATTTGATGTTCACCACCCGTGTTTCTGAATAGCTGTATTTGCCGTCAAAATCAGTCTGTCTGAGCCTGTAATAGGAGGTGCCTGGAAACGGTGTGGCATCTTCGGTCGTGTATCTGATCAGGTGCGAGCTGTTTCCTGCGCCGTCTATTTCACCTACCGCTTGGAATTCAGTTCCATCACGGCTTTTTTCAACTGTAAAGAAATCATTGTTTATTTCAGTTGACGTAGCCCAATCCAATTTCACTTTTCCGTTTATTCCTCGTGCTTGAAAATCGAGGAGTTGTACGGGCAACAGCACATTGTTTGCGGTAATGATGAGGTTATTGAAATCCCTGACACTGAAAGCTGAAATGGTGCCTATTCCATTCGTCATGCCGGTTCCAAACCCAAGTGGGTAGTTCCAGCCTGTTGAGGTCCATGACGATATTCCCAGCGGCGTGTTAGGGTTCGCTGTAAGTGTATTTTCACTTGCCGCATCATACGACAGGGTGATATCCGCCTCCATCGTATTCGTTACGTTTATGTTCCACCAGCGATCGACTACCTCTATGACAGCGTGGGGGCAAAAAGCGGATATGGGTGCGGATGAAGCCACTCCGTTAAGGGCGGTGTTCGATGGAAGTGGCAAGTTATCTGAAGCCGATGTTGCTCGGGTGGAAATGGAAACCGGTGTTCCGAAGTTGTTGTTCGCTTTGAAGCTTACCGGAATATAGGTGCTTGCATTTTTTCCAAAAGGGAAAATATGGATTCCCGGTTGGAAGTTGTTCCATATTATCCTACTGGAATTATTCGATGCGTTCAATTCGCTTTTTACATACCCGTTTGTTCTGATAATACCTGAAGGTTGTCCATTCAGGATGTTGATACAATAGCTGTTCAGATTTACTTCTCCGTTATCCAGTTGCAGTTGGGTTCGAACGAAAACGTTGTCATTCACCGGATTCACATAAGTTCCTATTCCACCATTCAGGTTCACGTTAAGAATGCCGTATCTGTGATGGGTGGCTGTTGCCAATCCTACTCCCGTGCCCGTAAGCACCTGGTTTCCGTATCCGTAGTATTCGACGATACTGTTCGAGTGCAGGAAAAAATCCATATTGCCATTGGAATTCACAGCTCCGTTCAAGGTCCCATCGTAAAACCCGTTCGGTCGCGCAGTCGCAAAAGCTCCATTCGAGTCCACTTGGATGCCTGAATTCGCGTACTGAGAATTGGAGAAAACCTGACTGTTCAGTAACTGTAGTCGTCCTCCTGACCAGATCCTAAAATAGTCAAACCCTGCCGTTTGATGAGATGCGACTTGTACAGGTCCGGTGAT
>JBJSZR010000579.1:0-4704 GCA_046090385.1 Bacteroidota bacterium | reverse complement strand
CAGTGAGAATATCCTTAAGTTCGATACTTACTGATTTCATGCGATCGTGAAGCGTCAGGATTCCAGGGCTGAACTTGGTGATGCCTTGTAATGCAGCAGAAAGTTGTGCAAGCCGTTGAATTATATTGTCCTGATCGCCTTCAAGAGAAGCTATAACAGTTTCGATTTTTTCACGTATCAACCCTGAATTGGATAATGCTTCCAATTCCGATTCCAAAGGTGCTTGCTCACCTGCCTTAAGAGATGCATCCGTCAATTCCTCAAGTTGGTACCGAAGGTAATCCTGTTCCGCAATCGATTTTTGTTCCTGGTCGGTCAGCCCGCTGATCAACGATTGTAACGCTTGCCACCTTCGGTAGTCACGCTTGTAATCTTCGATTAGGGAGGTATTACCAGCCAATGCATCGAGGACTGACAATTGAAAGTCCGACTTGTTCAACAGCAAAGTCTCGTGCTGCGAGTGTATGTCTACAAGCAAGGCTCCGACTTCTTTGAGTTGCTGCAGTGATGCTGGAGTATCATTGATGAATGACCTTGAGCGACCCTCAGGATTGACTTCTCTTCGGATTATCACATGATCATCCGATTCAAAATCATGTTCCTTGAGAAAGTCGAGAACCGGAGATTTTACAGCAAGATCAAAACGGGCTTCTACGATGCACTTCCGGGTTTTATCAAACAAAGCATCATTATCTGCTCGCTGGCCCAATACCAACCCTAATGCTCCCAAAAGTACTGACTTACCCGCACCGGTTTCACCTGTAATGATATTGAAACCTTTATCGAAATCCAGCTCAAGCCGATCGATCAGTGCGTAATTGGTGATAGAAACATTCGACAACATGATCCAACAAAATTATACTATGGCGTACTCCTTGTCGTTTAAATTATGCGAATATCGGTCATGCCCTCGGTTTTTCACTTGACGTCCATTACCTTCTCTTCCATTTTCACCGGCATTGAAGGCTGATTCTCCATGGGGGGAGTCTCTTTTGGGAAAATGAAAAGATCAGCGTTTACCGCTTTCATTTCGACTTTGGTCGCTGTCATGTGCAGTAAATTATCCCCATACTTGAAATCAAACTCCAACGGTACTCCGTTCATACCGGCCCAGATCAATTGAGGCTTTGCTGGAAGTTTCAATGATTCAGCAATCCAAACTTCAGCAGCATCGTCAAGGTAATCCTTGGAGGGATGGTAGCATACAAGAACGGATTTCGTACAACTGACTCCTGCAATCGTCTTTTTCTCACCTGTGTTTTTGGATTCTTTGACCTCACAATCCTGAAACGTAACAATCCCGTCTGTACCGACGTTCGCTACGTTTTTACCTTCTATTTTAACCGCCTGACCCGAAGAGTTATCTGAAATGAAACTGAAAGAACCTGTTGAATATGACAGATCAAGTCTCGATTTCTGACCCTTGAAGGTATAGACAAGCTCGTTCTTGTTTTTTGAGTCGATAACCGGAGCCTCCGATCCTTCAACAGGCTTGACTGAATAAACGATAATACCTTCATTTCCGCTCTGGGCGTTTACAAGACTTGAAAAGAAAAGCAAGCTGATTAGAAGCCGTAAGTACATTTTCCGGTTTTTTAGTTTTCTTTAAAATTAGCTGAAATAAGCGGGTTGGCGCAAAAAAAATATCAGAAAACCATGATCTTTTTCAATATTTCATTGAAAAGGCTGTTCATATCTTTTAATCACCTGTACCCCTTGAAAATAGGGGTCTTGTCTACCTTCAAAAAGATTTTTGAAAAAAGAGATGGCAAACAGATTACGCGAGGAGACTGAGGAACAAACAGAACAACCTGCACGAAAAGAGAGGAAGAACCGGAATAAGGCTAGCTGGAAGCAACGATTGGAATCGATTCAATCGTTCGTATCTGATGAGCGCAACCAGAAGATTTTCGGTCTTTTTTTACTGCTGTCTTCACTTTTTTTATCTCTTTCATTTCTATCCAATCTCTTCACTTGGAAATCAGACCAGGTCATTTCTGGTATAGAAAGCAATTGGGATCTGCTTTTCAGTAATGATGTTCAAGTCGAGAATTGGCTTGGGAAATTGGGAGCGCTTGCGGCACTTACATTGCAAGTCCGTTGGTTCGGGATAGCTTCTTTCGCCATACCTTTTTTGCTTTTTCTGATCGCTGTAAGAGTTATTTGGAAAAGGAATCTATTGAACGTAGGTCCGACTCTACGGTACACATTTTTTTCGGTTATCTGGCTCTCTACGTCCTTGGGTTTCATCCTTCAAAAATCATCCGACTCCTTGGTCTTCGCAGGCGGTTACGGGTACGAGATGAGTATGATGCTCAAAGGACTTGTCGGACTTGTTGGTGCCATCGCAGTACTTACCTTTTCGCTTTTAGCCATTTTGGTTGCTGCTTTCAATATTCCGCTGGGTTGGTCAACGGCCAAACCAGTTGATGATGCTGCGATTCCTGAAATCAAGCAAACTCCAGTCGCTGCAACCGATACTAAGAACAGCTTCTTGAAGAATCAGATTCCGGCTGTGGTAGAATTGGAGTTGGAAAGAGAAGATATTGCAGAGACCGCCGATGAATCAGAAGATGATTTGGACGCAATCGACATATCGGATGAAGATGAAGTGGATGAAGATGAAACCGACCAGAATGAATTCGAGCTTGACTCCAGTGTCACTTCCGTAGATGAAAAGGAGACATTATCGGAAGATGGCATTGTTCCTATGGAAGTCGCCACGATTACTCAGGATGAAGCGGTGGTGGATGAAGACGAGGAGCTTGTACATGCTCAAGGCGACTACGATCCCACTCTCGATCTCTCCGCTTACCACTACCCTACTCTCGATCTTCTTGAGAATTACGGCGACAAACGTATAGAGGTCAACAAGGAGGAATTGGAAGCCAACAAGAACAGGATCGTCGAGACACTGGGTCATTACAACATCGGGATCGATAAGATCAAGGCGACCATTGGTCCGACGGTCACACTTTTTGAAATCGTCCCTCAGGCAGGTGTCCGGATTTCAAAGATCAAAAATCTTGAAGACGATATAGCACTTAGTTTATCGGCATTGGGTATCAGGATCATCGCACCTATTCCGGGTCGCGGAACCATTGGTATCGAGGTTCCTAATCAGAAGCCGGAGATTGTTCCGATGAAGAATGTACTTGGATCAGAAAAATTTGTCAACTCTGAATTCGATTTGCCGATTGGACTAGGCAAGACCATTTCCAATGAAGTGTTCGTAGCCGATCTTGCCAAAATGCCACACTTGTTGATGGCCGGTTCGACCGGTCAGGGTAAATCGGTTGGACTCAATGCGATTCTTGTTTCGTTGCTTTATAAGAAGCATCCTGCGCAGGTGAAGTTCGTGCTCGTGGATCCTAAGAAAGTGGAATTGACATTGTTCAAAACCATTGAACGGCACTTTTTGGCGAAACTCCCCAATGAAGAAGAGGCCATCATCACCGACACCAAAAAGGTCATAAACACTCTCAACTCCTTGTGTATCGAAATGGATCAGCGATATGAATTGCTGAAGGATGCGGGTGTACGAACCATTAAGGAGTACAATGCGAAATTCATTTCACGGAAACTGAATCCGAACAACGGTCACCGTTTTTTGCCGTTCATTGTTCTTGTAGTCGACGAATTCGCCGATCTCATCATGACTGCGGGTAAGGAAGTGGAGACTCCTATTGCTCGTCTGGCACAATTGGCGCGTGCTATCGGAATCCACTTGATCATAGCAACCCAGCGACCATCAGTCAATATCATAACAGGAACCATCAAAGCGAACTTCCCGGCGCGAATCGCTTTCCGTGTTACCTCCAAGATCGACAGCCGTACTATCCTGGATACCGGTGGAGCCGACCAACTTATCGGTCGAGGTGACATGTTGTTGTCAACGGGTGCGGATCTGATTCGCCTACAGTGCGCCTTTGTGGACACTCCTGAGGTCGAGCGGATCACTGAATTCATCGGCAATCAACGTGGTTATTCCGATGCATTCTTATTGCCTGAATATGTGGATGAATCGGGTGAGGGATCAAAAGAGTTCAACGCCGACGACAAAGATCCATTATTCGAGGAAGCGGCTCACATCATCGTTCAGCATCAGCAAGGTTCCGCCTCGCTGCTTCAAAGAAGACTCAAATTGGGATATAACCGGGCTGGCCGGATCATCGATCAGCTGGAAGCCGCCAAGATCATCGGACCTTTCGAAGGTAGCAAGGCCAGGGAAGTACTCATCAAAGATGCTCTTTCGCTTGAGTCAATGTTGGATAACATTAAAAGCAGGCAGGTTTGAAGTAGTTTGGCCCACTTTTTGACTTGTTGCACGAAAGCGTACTTTTGCGCTGTCAAACCTTGAAAAATGAATCAATTACGTTTATTTCCGCTTCTATTCAGCTTCCTGCTGATGATCTCTGGAAGCCTTCCAGCTCAGGATAAAAAAGCCCAGGAAATACTCAACGGAGTCAGTAGCCGTTATAAGTCCTATAAGTCCGTAAAGGCTCAATTCACCATCACCGTTCAGAGCCCTCAAAATAACTCAAAGACCATCGAAAAAGGCACCATTTTCATCAAGGGGTCCAAGTACAGGTTGGAAATAGCCGGACAAGAAGTCATTTCTGACGGTACTACCAGATGGACTTTTGTAAAGGATGCCAATGAAGTGCAAATCGACAATCAACGTAAGGATGATAATTCCATCAC
>JBJSZR010000578.1:0-7725 GCA_046090385.1 Bacteroidota bacterium | reverse complement strand
AACGTTAATGCCATCCAATTTCCATTGATAGGTTGGAGCTGTGCCACCATTTGTGGGTGTAGCGTTGAATGTAAGAGATGACCCGGCACAAGCAGGATTGGATCCTGATGTAAGTGCTACGGTAACCGCTGGAGTCACTCTTGGTGAAACACCTATTGTGATTGAATTGGAGGTTGCAGGATTCCCCAATACGCCACTCAGGTTTGAAGTCATTATACAGCGTACCATATCGCCGTTCGACAGGGTAGAGCTTGAGAAGCTGGCACTGTTTGTGCCGACATTGATTCCATTGATTTGCCACTGGTAAAAAGGAGCGGACCCCCCGTTCAACGCTGTGGCAGTAAAGGTGGTGTTGGTACCTGGACATTGGGGATTACTGCCGGTGGTGATGGCGATATTCACTATGGCAGTGTTTTCGCATATAGGAAGTTGGAATGAGAATATCCGCGTTCTTGCGGCCGTCGTTCCGCTGGTCCCTCCCATGTATTCGCCGGTGTACCAAAACGTGATGCCATCCGGATCGAGTACCATTTCAGCATAATCGCCATTCCTGTTTCCACCGGTCTGGTATCCGGTACCCGCCACAACGAGCGACTCTGTAACCGGTAGTGTACCTAAGGGATCACAAGTCCTTCGTCCGGTATAATAGATGCCGGGATATAAGGTAGTTGCGACATCTGTTTTCATATATGCTAGTCCAATTGATCCATTGTTGTCCATGGCAATACTGCCCATCCAGCGCGTCGATGCATCGGGATTATAAATGCCTTCCTGATAAACAGACCAGCTACCGGTCGATTGATTTTGGCGTAATTCACACCATTTTATACTGCGTTGCGTTGAACTGATTTTCACTGCCCAATTCAACACCACGGTATTGTATCCACTCCAGGACTTCCATTGTGCCCGGTACATGCAAACCCCGCCAATGCCATCTAGCTTCTGGGTAGTGCCTGGCTGAGAAACATCATTCCAATTCGCATCATACGATGCATCGAAACCGGCCATCGGAACGTTAGCTGCAAGTGTGATTGCACTTGTTGGAGTAGTTGGCGCCCAATTGACGGACATCTGATAGATATTCACAGCATCGGCATAACCGGTTCCCCACCCATTATCTGAGTAGGAGAAAATCGGACAAGGAGTTCCTGAAGGAGGTAAGGTGCCATCCGAAGCATCACCTGGAAGAGGACAGAAAAAGCCTGTGCCTTGTGGTGGCGAAAATCCTGTATAGACTGCGCGTGCTGAAGCATTTCCAGCCAGCATGGCCGAACGTTCAAAAGCGAAAACACGTTGGGTCTGATTGGATGTCATATAGTAACCATCAGACCATACAGAGAATTTCAGATAATCAGGAAATTCAGGAGATGAGAATGTGTATGTATAATATGTACCGGTAGGATCACCTGTCGTTGAAATGGCGATATACATTTTGTTGCCCGTCTGTCCGAACTGTGCCAGGAACCATCGACCCGCGGCCTTATCATACAATACGATCGGGTCTCCATCATTCGGAGTTGCGGGTGACCAAAGATTTCCGAAAGTAGACGTGAGCAAGACCGACCCGGTTGATTTATCATAAACCTTGAAAGTGGTGGAGTTGATCATCTGGACGTAGTGCAATGGGCCGGCTGCACCGGAGGGGTCCATAGGTCGAAAGCCCGTAGCGTTCTGACCCGGCCAGTTGGCAATCGGTGCACGTCCGGGCGTATTCCCCATGCGAGATTGGATACTGGAACTATCATTGCCGTATTGAGGTCCGTCTTTAGGACCAAACATGAATTTCTGGGGCTTACGTTTCTCCCGGTCTTCCGATTCACGTTTGGACGGTGGATGTTTTTCATCTACCGGAAACTCCTTTGCAATTTCAACCAGGGGTCGGGAAATATGGAACTCGGAACATCGGATGAAACCTGATTTGATATCTGCTGTTCGCCGTTGCGCAACCAATGAGATACCGATCAAAACACCAAGAAAAGCCAGCAGTGATCGCTTCATGAGTTAAACTATTGAATGATGAATGTAAAAAACACGTTGGTGCTGGGCAATGCCTATCTGTAACAACTTCATTTATATGCCTAAATCCTGATTTTAATCTTGTGTCAAAACGTTAAGCTGAATTAAATGAATGTCCACAAAACGGAATTAAGCTGTCAGTCCTGGTTGTTAATTAGTCTGTTTTGAGTATTGATATCTGGATTATCGGTATCTGATTCCAGTCTTTGAATTTGGCTACTTTTTCAGATTGAAAAAAGCACCTCTGAATGGTGTTGTATTGGTCGTGTCTGTTGTCCAGTAAATGAACCTTATGAATCGATTTTCAAATAAACTGATTGTTTGCTTAATCATCTGTACAATCAGCATACTGATAGTCCTGCCATCATTAGCACAGCCTCGTGCCGGACTGGTTTCCCTTGAAAAGGCCGGAGTCAAACTCAGCCACTTGCCAGGTGCTTATGACAGTTCATTCGTACTGAGGGCAGTGGTTCCGCCGGGCCGTAAGGTTGAATTCAAAAAAAGTGATCAACCGCAGGATGAGGAGTCAGAGGACGACGAAGGTGATGAGATTGAACTCAGTGAATGGTCTGAAAGTGTCATGCTCGATCAGACCGCTGTGGTAACAGCCCGAATCACGAATCAGGATGGAACATATTCGGATACGCTTTACTATGGCACCTATCTGTTCGGCAGGGCTTCCACTTTACCGGTCATTTCATTGCATTTGGATTATGAAAGCTTCATGGGGTCGGATGGAATCATGAGGGGGAGTTTCGAAGAGGTTGGGGAGGGAGTGGAAAAGGAATTCGTTTATACCGGAAGGGTTTGGGACAAATATGACATACCGATACTTTTTGAATTCCTGAAACCAGGAGAGGATCCTTACGCAGCGCCCGTCCGGATACAACCATTCGGCGGTATGACACTCGGCTATGCTGAAAAGTCCATGCGTATTTTCACAGATACTGCAATCGGTCCTAAACGCGTCAAAGTCGATCCCTTCTACAACAAAAGACATAAGAGCTATAAGTCGATAGTGTTCCGCACATCGGGAAATGATTATTGCCATACAAGGATGAAGGATATGACGTTGAGTTCGATCGCAAGAGACCTCGGTGTCGATTACCTTGATTATTGTCCTTCTGTCCTTTACATCAACGGTACTTATTGGGGCATTTACAATATGCGGGAGAAATGCAATGAAGAATATTTGAAATACAATCATGATGCTCCCAAAGACTCCACGACTATTCTTGTTAGAGGTTCAGGCGCTAAAGTTCCGGAATACATGGAACTCATGGAGTATGTTGAACAGGAGTTTCCGGAAGGTATGGCCATCGATTCGGTCAATACCAAGATGGACCTCGAAAATTATATCAATTACATCATCTGGCAGATACACATCACCAATATCGACTCGAGGGGTAACGTACGGTACTGGAAGAGTTCCTCCCTCGACAATCGTTGGCGCTGGGTGTTTTTCGATTCCGATCTGGGTTGCAGTCTGGATAAGGTGAATTTCAATTATCTCCGTCAGCGGCTTCGTACCGATCATATCGAGTGGTATAATCCTGAGTGGTGTACTCGTTTGTTGCGGGGACTTGTTTCTCACCCTGAAATAAGGGATTATTTCATCAATCAATACTGTTATCTGATGAGTACGAAGCTGCACAAGGATACCATCATCAATCGGATCGATTACTTTGCGAATATTCTTCGTCCTGAAATCCCCGCTCATGTGAAAAGACGTAATTCAATTTGTGGCGGTTCAGAAAGGGCTTGGGAAAACAATGTACAGCTGTTCAAACAGTTTTTTGAAATGAGAGAAGGGACGGCATTTGAACATATCATGGAGAGCTTTGACTTGAACGATACAGCCCGTCAGGTGCAGTGGGGTTCCGATCTGAAGGACGTCAGCGCTGTAAGGCTTGCAAACACCATTTCATACATAACATCTGCAACGACAGCCTTTTTCCCCGAAATTCCCGTCACACTTGAAGCCCGGCCAGAGCTGCCCAAATATGTCTTCAAAAACTGGAACAGTCAGCCAGACGGGGTCCTCCGCTTCACCCTGAGAAGCGATTCAGTCAACTCAGCTGTCGCACATTACAAACGCAGGGAAGCGTCCAAAATCGCTGGAAAGCTGGTCTGTAATTTCGTATATACCTATAAGCGTAAGAAAAAGGACCCGTTATATATAATGGGATTCCGTATCGACTCGTTGGATAATTTGGATAGGGCTGATTTGAAGATCATGACAAACGACGAAGGACTTGTAGAGAATGTGAGACTCGACAGCATGTTGCAGTATAACACCTTGTTCGTCACCAATGACACTCTTCGTGCGCGAAAGGTAGTGCGCGGACAAAGAGTCGTTCAGATAGCCGATTTCCGGTTGCCGAAGCGCCTTGGAGAAGAGCTGGTGATCTGGGATGATCAAAAGGGATTGTTGGATACCATTTCGATTTCGATTCCGGATTCACTTTTGAAATCAGATGTGATTTGTGCGGCACGCAACCTGGGGGATTCGGCATGGAGTTTCAATCGGTTGCCGGTTATTGCGATCCCTGCATTTTATACTTGGTGGACTATCGAGCGTATCATCAGTGGCGTTGGTTTTCTGCTCGTTTTGCTTACTGGAATCATCATCTGGAGGAGACGAAGGAAAGAAATGACCATTGGGGTGATCATGCTTTTCGCATTCAACCAAGTGAATGGCCAGGAGTCCAAGGATCGCTTCGGCCTTGATTCGGCCCAGGTAAAGCTCATCAATAATTTAGGTATTGGATACGATTCATTGTCGGGTTTAAGGAATCTAAGAGTCGTACTTAGAAACGTACTTTACCGAAGTGGCAATAATCATCCTGAATCATTCCGGAATCCGTTGGAGCTGACTACTCTTGAGAATCTTCGTGAAGAGGGTTTCGGTCATATCTATTATCTCTACGACCGGAATTTCGTCGCTAATTACACATCAGAGCGACTGGATTCACTTCAAAAAGCCGGCATTACCTATTCGTGTGAACCGACACTGGATTCAATCACTGTCAGAAAATTCCTGGAGGAGATATATGGCAGTTGCAATAACCCGGGTCGTAAACTCACCTTGATCCATTGTTGGAACGGTTGGCATCAGAGCGGTTGGTTATCCACTTTGACGTTACGACAGTTCTGTGACTACTCCATACAGGATGGCCTGGCATACTGGGTTATGAACACCGACGGAAATCATAAAGGATATGAGAAAGTCAAGCGGGGAATTTCGGAGTTCAAACCATATCCGGATTTAAAATTGACGGAAGCTCAAAAGCGGGAATTTTGTCCCTGCGTCAAATTCGACTCACTGGCGCTCGCTGAAGCTAAGCGACCCATTGATGACTCCAAGAAGGAGTATTCCGAAAAAACGAGTGATTCGAAGCTCTATATCGTGAAGAAAGGGGATACGCTTTCGGGAATCGCGGAGAAAACACGGGTTCCGATGCGTCGCATCATGCATTTGAACGGATTAAAGAAAAATTCTATTTTACAAATAGGCCAAAAGCTGAAAATAGGTTGAATTTATGGGTGATTTTATCAATGTGCTGATAGATGATTTTCAGGCACTGCTATTCCGATTACTGGGATTGCCGATAGCATTCCAGATCCTAATGTGGGTCTTCATGTGGTCGGTCATGCTGATTTTCTTTTTCCGGGCGTTCGGGTTTTTCAAGGAAAAACCAGTGCCTGTCGTAATAAAAGCATTCATATATACGTTCTCCTCCATATCCGTAGTCGTAATGGTTGTAGCCACTGCATATGATCATCAGCAATTTCTTCATGAACAGGAGCGTTCGTTTGCGGCAAGGAAGCCGGTCGTTATGATTGATCGGCTGTCGGATGACTCAACGATGCTGGCAAGGCAAATGGATAGATTAAGGAAGCTTTCTTTTGCCGGGAAAACCGATATCAGCCTGTTGCAGCAATCAGGTGGAGTGACAGTACTTCAATTAGGATTTTCTGAGCCATTGATCCAGGGATTTCTAGCTTATGTTGACTTGGATGAAAATATGGTTGTGCTAGACACTGCAATAACTGTCAAGGAACGGGTATCTGCATTTGCCAAACGCTTCAATGCCACTATTGCAGTAAATGGTGAAGCAGGGACGTCTCCCGGTATGAATGCGCCACTCGGGCAATGGACAGGTAATTACATGGTAAACGGGAGTTTTTTGAAATCAGAGGATGGCCCAAAACGTCCACTTATCTGGTTTGAAAAGAACGGACCTGTTCATTATTCAAAAGAATCAGAAGTCGTGAAGCGGATGCCCGGAAAAGCATACAATGCCATCTGGGGTAGATTCGATCTTTTACTCAACGGAAAGTCGGCCATCAGTCCTTACGACCGAACAAGTCGGAGTAATTACCCTCGTACGTTGGTTGGTATGGATAAGGAGGGTAAACGGATGATAATGTTTGTAGTAGATGGGAGAAGGCCACTTTACAGCAGAGGTATGACGATGGAGATGTGTGCTGAAACTATGATCGCAGCGGGAGCATGGAATGCGATGGCCTGCGATCAGGGGGGTAGTTCTGAAATGTGGAGTAAAGAACTTGGTGTTGTGAACGAGCCTTCCGACGGGGTCGAAAGAGCGGTATATACGCATCTTGGCTTCAAGCCCAAGAGCGGAAAGTAACAGTCCTATGTCAGGAGCAGGAGTAACAGTAGGCAACATCTTATCCGCATTTTATTGGTGTTGGGTGCTTTTAGGTTCGCTTAATGCTTCAGCTCAAAATATCACCGTCCGTTCCGTTTTATCCGATCCTCAGAAGCAAATCCTTGTGGCAGCTCACCGTGGCGATTGGAAGAATTATCCTGAGAACAGCATACCTGCTATACTGTCTTGCATAGAGAAAGGTATCGATATCGTGGAGGTGGATGTGCAGAAAACGAGCGATGGTCATTTCATTTTGATGCATGACCAGACTTTACGGCGCACAACTGACGGAAAGGGACGGGTCGGTAAATATACAAGAGCGGCAATAACGAAACTTTATTTGCGCGATAAGAATGGAGTTCTTACCAAGTACCATGTGCCTACTCTTGATACGGTGCTTGCTCTGACGAGGGGCAAGATCATTCTCAATATCGATAAGAGCAGCGGGCATTTTCCGGAATTGTTGAAGTTGATTGAACAATACCGCTGCGGTCAGAATGTCATTCTGAAAGGCAGTTCAACCCCTGCATATTTCAGATCAATGACCGATGAGGATCGGAGTGGAACTACTTTCATGCCGATCATCAACGGCTCGTACCAGAATATCGACTCTTTTCTTTCAATTTCACGTTCACCCATCATCGAGGTATTGTTAAGGACGGACACTGCAATGCTTTGCAGTACAGTGGGGATCAAGAAGGTGCATGAGCGGAATTGTGGGATCTGGTACAATGCCTTGTTTGCATCCATCGCAGGAGGTCATGTGGAGAATGATGATGCGGTGGGGTCTTGGGAATGGTTCATCGGTCATGGTGCCAGAGTGATTCAGACCGATTATCCGTTCGAGTTGATGCAATTCCTTATCATCAAAGGCTTTCATCCCTGGCCGGAAGGGTTCAAGTCGGTGTCCTTAGTACAATTGCCTGCGAAAAACAGAGTAGTGTTGAATACGAGCAAAGATTCTTCCGGAAAAGAAATCCCTATGGCGCCGAAGTTCATCAGCCCCGATACTTCGTTTCGGATGAATTCCAAT
>JBJSZR010000577.1:0-8989 GCA_046090385.1 Bacteroidota bacterium | reverse complement strand
TTGGACCGTGCTACCTTTCGTCTTTGACTGAGGATTTCTTCAGTTGTTCATTCGGAATGGTAGACTTGTCTTTGTAATCTCGAGGTAAGCTTGAAAACCACCCTCATTTTTATTTTACTTAAAATTTTCAAGGAAAAACTAACTCTTAAAAAGCTGAATAAATTAGAAGTAGAAGTTACAGAATGTTTCCGTTATTTATTACATAAATCCGACTTAGTGCATCGAGTCATGATTCAAACGGAAGATTTTAGTTTATTTTAATCCGACCACATGCAACGTCGGAAAAATATTGACCAGAAAGAATACCAGCCCGAATACGAATCCCGGTGATGTTTTACGGTAAGTGATTACTGCCCGTATCATCAAACCAGTGAGTATGACTCCTGTGATAAGCAATAGCCAGTAATCTGTCGTACCAGGAAGAGGAAACGGATGGATAGCCGACTGTGAAAAAGGCAGAAGACTTTTGATCGCATACAATGAGAATGCCTGGAAGGAATAAATGATCCGCTCGACGAAGGTGACAGGCTCTGCATATTGGTCGGCTGCCAAGGAGGAAGAAAGAACAGCATATCCTCCGAAACACAAGGAGCCTATGAAAAATGGAATCTTATCCGGAAGGCTTTTCCAACTCCATGTGCCGGCACGAAAATAATCAGTCAATATCAATGCCAATGGAAAAGTGATTGCCTGGATTTTTGAAAAGCCGGATGCCAAGAACAGCAGAAAAGATATCCCGTACCAAAGAAAACGCAGGTTCAGCTTTTCTCCTTGAAAATCGATGTATTTCAAGTATGCCAGCCATGCAGAAAGAAAGAAAAAGACGTACAGCACGTCTTTCCTGCAAGCTATCCACGCGACCGCTTCAACATGCATCGGGTGCATTGCAAAGAGTAAGGCTACAACGGCGGCAAGCAAGTCTAGCTTGAACAATTTTCTTATGACTGCGTAAAGCAGTACTGTGTCTACTACGTGTAAGAAAACATTCATGCCGTGATACCAGGCCGTACTGTTTTCTCCATACTGATAATCGATTGCCAGTGAAAGTATAGTGAGCGGATTATAACTAAGCAATACTTTGGTGGTGAACATCCGCACGATATTATCCCAGTCAAGCGAACGTATGAGAAGAAGTTCTCTCAGGTAATGGTTGTCATCCCAATTGGTGATTCCGAAACTGCTGCATGCCGAATAAACCATCCAAGTTAAAAGTATAGCTGCGGGAATAAAGAACGCAGGGGCAGCAAGATTCCAAGATGCATTTTTCGAAGCAGAAGCAGCCTTTTGAGGCGATTTCGGTGGCTTTTTCATGGTGATGTAAAATAACAGAAATGAAACTAAATGAAAAGTACCTGGTCATATTACCTTATCAATCATTCAGATTCGTCCTTCGGCTAAACGTCTGAAAGACCATTTTCAAATAAAAAACGCCCGGGTATTAAAACTCCCGGGCGTTTTCTTTTTTCCATATGTAATCAATTGCGCACAATCACGACCTGACGGCGCAGGTAGAAATCATCGCCCTCGATACGCAACGTATATGCTCCCTCCGCCCAAGTATCGGTCGGAATCGTGAGTCGATCGCCTGGAAGTCCGTTCAGATTGCGGGTGAAAACCTCACGACCCTGCAAATCAAGAACACAAAGACGATAATTTCCCGAGAAGCCGGTAAGTCCGCTGATATTAAGTTCCGATACAGCAGGGTTGGGAAACAACCTGATTGAAGACGCATTGGCAGAATTGATGCCGGTGGTCACGGAAATATTGACAGTGTCAGAGCCGATACATCCATCAATGTTGGTGACAGAAACATAATAGGTACCTGCGGTGGTTACATCCAATGTCTGAGCAGTAGAGCCGTCGGACCACAGATATGCTGCATAGCCGGATCCGGCATCAAGCGTGTAGGTAAATGGCGCCTGGAAGGATGTATCAGCGCCCAAAGTAACCGAAACAGCGGGGAGCACAGTCACGGAGACAGGTATCCGCTGACTTGCACAAGCTCCATAACCACAACCGGAGAAGTTAGTGGACAGCCCAGGATTCTGGGTGCCCAAGGTGTACGGACTGCAGGTCCAGTCGCTTGAATTATCGTTATCGGAAGATCCGGTGCGTGATACAGAAACACCGGCACCGCATGCAATGGCACCGTCTCCGCTCCATTGACTTCCAGGGTTAATCGTGAAACCGGCAACGTTCACAGACATTCCTTGAATATCTCCTGCGGTCCAACCGAAAGCGACAAAATCCTGAACCTGACCATTCTGGTCGATGAGCATGATCCATCCGTTCTGATTGGGATTGAAAAGCAGATTGGATCCCCAGTAATTCGTAGTACTGTTATCGGTCTTGTATTGGATCTCACCAGCCTGGAAAAGACCGAGATCCCACTGAACAGGATTGATGGTGTTGATGGTGGTTCCACCATCGCTTGCAACAACCTTCCAGCCGGTAGCATCGAAAGGAAGTCCTGAAATGTTCTGGATTTCGATGTAGTCGCCGGATGGAGGAGACGGATCATCTTGTGCGATTTCGGTGATACGCAAGCAACCTCCTGCTCCATCCTGACGCGTTTCAACCCAGAGAGTGTCGTCCGTTGTAAGCTGGGGATCATAATCATTCCCTATGAATAAGGGACTAGAAGAAGTATCAGCTTCGAACCAGAACGTGGTATAACCGGAATCGGTCGTGGAGAAAATGGTTGTACCAGGGCAGTAGCTGAATGAAACCGTTGTGGGAGGATTCGGTATAGCGATGAAATTAGCGCTACCGAAAAGTGTATCGTTCGTATTGTCCTGATCGCCGGTCAATGATGTGTAAGCGGTCATTGAAAGTGTCCCCCCCGCAATGGTATTAAGTAATTGGGAGAATACAACCGTATCGGATGCGCCTGGATTCAGCGGTCCGGCATAAGTTTCAGTGAGGTTTGCAGTTGCAACACCGGATACATCAGTTGTAACGGGAATATTTGATTGTGCTACACCACCGAAATTACGAATGACGACAGAAACCTGCACTTGGTCGTTTCCGCATGAGCTGTTTTTTGGGCTGATGAACGAAACAACACCTACGTTATCAGCGAGAGGTGTGAACTCGGCAGCACCCATATCGGGAGCAACAGCATCACGAAGGTTACCGTCGATATCGGTTGTGATGGACGCGATTGGCATCGCATTTCCGTTTACAACACCTGAAGTGGCATGAAGATCGATGAATGAAACGTATTGCGGATCGCCAGAGGTGGAGTTCGCATCCAGACCACTTGCTGCCTGCCAGTCGGCAAGTGTGGTGGCGGGTGTTCCATTCCAGGAGCCTGCTCCTGTTCCGCCGAACAGATCATTGTAATTGCATACCGTAAGTGCAGCACCAAAACCGGCAGCTGTTTCGATTCCGTATCGAGGACTCACAAAAATATTATTCATGAGCCGGATATTATTACTGGCAGTTCCTGTGAATCCGATGCCTGCGGATGTGGTGGCTGTACCGGTGACATTGGTTGAATTATAGTAGAAATCGATGTAACTGTTTGCCTGAAGCAGAATGCCATAACCGTTGGAGCTGGTGGAAGCAGCAAAGAAATTATTGGCAACGATACCCTCCTGACCAGCGTTGGCAGAAACCGTGATCATATTCAATGCGTATGCAAGTCCGGAAGTACTTCGGGCAACAACCCTGTTACCGATGATTTCCATTCCACGATCGGCGTTCGAAATGTAAATGCCGATGAATTGAGTGGTGGTAGGAACGGACTCGATGATGTTATTGTAAATCCTGGGACGACGGGATTCCTGTACATGAATACCTCGGTTGCCACAATTCAAGATCCTGTTATTTTCAATGATCGTGTTGGGTTCGCGGAAAGTGGCGTTCGGGCCTGCCAGGTGAATGCCGTAGGATCCGTTATAAATATTGTTGTTACGCACAGTGAGATTCGAATCGATACTCGTTCCTCCCACAGGAGAGAAGATTCCGACTGCATTTGTATTGGTAGCCGTGGTCGGGATACTGTAGATCAGGCAGTTTTCAATGGTGACTCCTATGGATATGTTATCGACCCGTACTACGGTTCCGTAGGCTCCTGCACCATCACGGCGCATCGTAAGTTGACGTAGTGTGACATAGTCGGCTCCGAAAATGCTGAACGTGAAATTGTCAGTCGTACCTGATCCGGCAGCATAGGTCAAGATGACCGATGTCGAGTCGCCATTCTCGGCCTGGAAGGTCACCGAATTGGTGGCCGAGGCTCCTGCTATGGCTGTCAGGTTGATGTTACCAGTGTAAGTACCGGGTCGGATATTGAAAATGACCGGACCATTGACCCCTTGCGATGCCGCCGCGGCCGCAGCGGCCTGAGGTGTTGCGTAATCAGGTGTTGTTCCGCCTACCGTGTAGGTTCCGCTGAGAGCGGCATTGGAGGCTGAACAGAGCCCGACAAGAGAAATGAACAGCGTAAAGATCTTCTTCATGTACAGAGTGTGTTTGATAGATATGAGTGGACTAAATTAAGGATTTGCAACAAAGTCGAAAATGCGATTTTAGGGTGAAAAATCGTGTTCAAAACCCTATTGATGACTAATTTCGACCATTCAGGCCGATTAATCCATTACGGTTACTGATTATCTGACTTTCAAATCACTGCTGATGAACCACCGAATCCTAGTTTGTATGTTTCTGATGTTGGCACCACTTAGATTGACATGCCAAATCACGGTCGGATTGATCGATCGGCAAATCGGAAGCGAAGATGGATATGTTTTGTTTGCTCCCTCTTCAAGTGATACTACCTACCTAATCGATAAATGTGGCCGGAAATTACATCAATGGGTAAGCAATTATGCCCCCGGACAATCAGTCTATCTACTGGAAGACGGTACACTGCTTCGCTCCGGAAGAGCGAACAATCCTGTTTTCACCGCCGGCGGGACCGGTGGAATAATCGAGAAATTCAGCTGGAGCGGTCAGTTATTGTGGTCCTACACAGTGAGCAATACTACCGAATGCCAGCACCATGACATTTATCCGATGCCCAATGGTCACGTGCTTGTGCTTGCGTGGGATCTGAAAACACCTGCGGAAGCGATTGCCGCAGGTCGTAATCCTTCGTTGCTCGGCAACGCTTTGTGGAGTGAAAAAATACTCGAATTGGAGCCGGTAGGAAGCACAAGCGCCAATATCGTTTGGCAGTGGGAAGTGTGGGATCATCTGGTACAAGAATTCGATGCAACAAAATCAAATTATGGAATCATCTCCCAACATCCTGAACTGATCAACTTGAATTATACGACCGGAGCCGCCACTCGTGCTGACTGGTTGCATTGCAATGCACTTGACTACAATGAAACTCTTGACCAGATCATGATCAGTAACCATAACTTTTCGGAGCTTTGGATCATCGACCATGGCACTACCGATATCGAAGCTTCAGGACACACAGGCGGACGATATGGTAAGGGAGGCGATTTGTTATACCGCTGGGGAAATCCTCAGGCATATGGTCGCGGCTCAGCTTCTACAAAAAAATTCTTCGGGCAACATAATACTCAGTGGATCCGGGCAGGACTTCAGGATGCAGGCAATATTCTTGTGTTCAATAACGGACTGAACAGGCCTGCCGGAAACTACTCCTCTGTGGAAATCATCGCTCCGATAGTAGATTCGGCAGGAAATTATCCTGTGCCTTCGAATATAGCGTTCGGGCCCGACAGCGCCTATTGGAAATATACGGCACCAGTGCCGACGGATTTCTATTCGACGAATATCTCGGGAGCACAGCGACTTCCTGGCGGAAACACAATGGTCTGCAGTGGCTCGAATGGCATTTTCTTTGAAATCGATTCGGCAAAAAATACCGTTTGGCGGTACGTGAGTCCTGCCTCTCAGGGAGGTAATATTCTCTCACAAGGAACAACTCCAACGATGAATCCGGTTTTCAGATGCACGCAGTACTCTGAAACTTATCCGGCTTTCACTGGAAAAGCCCTGATTCCAGGAGATCCGTTAGAGTTGAATCCTCTTCCGAACGGTTGCAACATGACGACATCCCTGTCAGATTTTTCAGCAGGGAAAAAACCGGATATCAGCATTATTCAGTTTCCGGAGCGATTGATCATCAAAACCACCGGATATGAAGGCTATGCGAGTATCACGCTTTCGGACATGCGTGGTAGTATGATCAAAATGTGGAAAGACGTTATGATGAGCGACGCAAAAGATGTTCTACTGCAGTTGGATAAAGCAGTAATTGCAGGAGTGCATGTATTGTCGGTGCGAACAGCAGGTGGCAACATGGTCATGCGTAAATTGCTTCTTTTTTGACCCCTCCGTTAATTCTCACTATCTTTGAATAATTGAAAAGACGATATTATCCGGTCTATGACCGAAAGCGTCCCTTTCTTCCAAAAAAGGCATTCCGATTATCCCAGGATCAGGCGGTTTTCCCCTTTACATATTCGCTGATCCGCTTATCGTTTTATGAAATTCACTGAATTAGGACTTATCGAGCCGCTTCTGGAGGCCGTTCATCAAAAAGGATATTCCGAACCTACACCGATCCAGGAAAAATCGATTCCACAACTGTTGCAACGTCGCGATCTGTTCGGTTGTGCGCAGACAGGTACGGGCAAGACTGCTGCATTCGCACTGCCGATACTTCAATTGATGAATGGCGAGGGCGATCATGCGAAAGCACCATTTGTACACGCATTGATTCTTGCTCCTACCCGTGAACTGGCATTACAGATCCAGGAGAGTTTTGATTCCTACGGAAAAAATCTCGGGCTTAGAAATGCCGTCATCTTCGGAGGAGTATCCCAGTTACCCCAAGAGGCCGCGATGAAAAGAGGAGTTGACATCCTCGTAGCGACACCCGGACGTTTACTGGATCTCATGCAGCAAGGTCATGTGAAACTCGACCGGGTGAGATATTTCGTCCTCGATGAAGCAGACCGGATGTTGGACATGGGATTCATTCATGATATCCGGAAGATACTTGCTAAACTGCCTGAGCGTAAGCAGACACTTTTCTTTTCAGCCACTGTTCCGGATGAGATCCGTAGCATGGCTGGATCTCTTTTGAAGAATCCCGTGCGCGTAGATGTCACGCCTGTATCCACACCAGCAGAAACAGTCCGTCAATTCGTTTATCATGTGGAAAAAGAGCAGAAGCGTACGTTACTGAAGCGCGTCATTGAAGAAGAGGAGATCGATCATGTGCTGGTGTTCACGCGCACCAAGCGCGGAGCAGACCGTGTGGCCAGGGACCTTACAAAAGCAGGTATCAAAGCCGAATCGATTCATGGCGACAAGTCGCAGACTGCAAGGCAACGTGCCCTGCAAGGATTCAAGGACCGGAAGGTCCGCGTGTTGGTGGCAACCGATATTGCAGCCCGTGGCATCGATGTGGCGCAACTTTCACATGTGATCAATTTTGAAATACCTGAAGTAGCGGAGACCTATGTACATCGCATCGGTCGCACTGGTCGTGCCGGAGCAAGTGGCATCGCATTCACGTTCTGCTCACCCGATGAAGCAGATTATCTGAAGGACATCCAGAAGCTTTTGAGAAAACAGCTTGAAATACTACGGACACCCGATTTACCTCCGGTACCTCCAAAAGTGCAACCTGTTGATCAAGCAGGAAGTCAGCCAGCGTCAGGATCGCAAGGAAGAAATCGTCGAGGAAACCACTCTACCAGAAGACCGGACAATTGAAGGGGACGAGGTGGACGAGGTGCCGGTAAATGACAGTTTCTGTCATTGTCTGAATACGTTTTCAACATTTGATTCCCCTGCTTTTGGCAGGTCACTGTCTTAATCCATTGTTTTTTTGTTTTTTCAAGTATTTCACAAGAATGATTTTTTTATGGCCTTAAAAAATTGTGAACTATTTTTTTATAACCTGAAAAGGTTAGTTTCTTAACTTCGCGAAGCTTTGAACTCCTTGTTGGACAAGGGCTTCAGGCATCCGACAGGATTGATTTCAACTTGTTCGGTTATCGTTCTTGGGACTTCACGCATATCACTTCATACTCTTCACATGAGACACCTATTACACACAAGAATCCTTATTTGTTCAATCACTGCACTACTTCTGGGAAGTACTTCAATGCTTTCAGCCCAGTCTCTTACGTCCGACCAGCCTGATTATCCGCCTGGATCGGTTGCAACGTTTTTCGGCATGGGCTTCGCACCGTATGATACGGTGACGTTGCACGTTGAGCACGTGAACATGATGGCGGACGACAGCGCCACGTACGATTCGTCGCAATACATTCCTTGGACGGTCGTTGCCGACTCGATGGGCGATTTCACTACACAATGGGTGGTTTGCTCATGCGATGGTGACACCTTGATGGCAGTTGCCACGGGAACATCGGGAAGTACGGCGAATGTGGTGTTTACGGATGCTGCACTTACTGTTTACAATAATGTCAGCATAAGCACACCTGTTACAAATCTATCGTTCGTTCAAGGTTCCGGATCAAATGTCATTTTCAATTTCAATGTAGTAACATTAGCTCCTAATGAAGGGTTTCCTGTCAACTTTGAAATTACAAATGTCAGACGTAACGGTTCTACGGGTGGCAATCCGAGAAATAATCTCGGATTCTACTTTTCTCCTGATTCGATAAATTGCACATCGAATTTAGCACAGAATTTTCAGTGCTCATTGAATTTCACAAGTGCAAGCCAAACCGGAACTTATGTTTTTCAAATAAGAGGCTTTAAAAGTAATCCGAATGGAAGAGAGGTTTTTTCTTCAGATCTTACATTGAATGTATGTTCTTCACCTTCAATAAGCTCACAACCCCTAGGAGGAGCCGTTTGTCTTAATAATCCTGATACACTCTCGGTTACTGCCACATCCTCCTCACCCTTATCCTATCAATGGCGTAAAAACGGAACTAATATTTCCGGAGCTACTTCTAGAATCTTGATTATTCCTAATGCTCAGGTAAGCGACAACGGTTCGTATGATGTAATCGTTACC
>JBJSZR010000576.1:0-2580 GCA_046090385.1 Bacteroidota bacterium | reverse complement strand
GTGACAAAAGTAGTCTTTTTTGTCCGAAAAACAAAAGATTTCTTGACAAACCAAGTTTTGGAAGCTACCTTGGATTAAAATTCCGAACAAAGAACCATCATTTCTGAAAACCGCTACCGGATTCGTTGATTTTGAACGATTTTCGGCGAAAATGGAATTAATAAGCCATTTTCATGAACTAATACCATTTTAATCATGGAAATCACAAAAGAGGACGTCATTAAAGGACTTGAAGAACTGATCAAGGAGGACGTCTCGGATGAAGTTTTTTCAAAGGCAAACGACCTGAAAAACGAATTCCTTCGCATCGCTGAACATATCCGTCAAGAACAGCTTCAAAAGTTCATTGAAGACGGAGGTAATCCCGACGAATTCGAAGCTCCAAAAGATCCTTTTGACAACCGCTTCAATGAATTGCTAGTCATCCTCCATGACCGCCAACAGAAATTCAGGAAGCACAAGGCAGAAGAAATCGAAGCACATTTGAAATCGAAGCAAGCCTTGGTGGATGAGCTGGAGAAGCTTATTAACGAGGAAACCAACATCGGTCGTGCCTTTCAGTCGTTCCGTGATATCCAGAACAAATGGAAAGATATCGGCAACGTCAGTCACAAGGATTACAAGAATATCCAGGCCGCCTACCATCGGCACGTGAACAACTTCTATTACAATATGAAGTTGAGCAAGGACCTTCGCGACCTTGACTTCAAGCGAAACCTGGAGCTCCGCGAGCAGTTGCTTACGAAGATAGAATCATTGATTCCGATGGAGGCCGTCCGAGGTGTAGAGCGCATGCTCAATCTATACCGCATGGAATGGTCGGAATTGGGACCCACTGCTCCTGAAACAATCGAGCCACTACGCACACGCTATCGCGAATTGATCGGTCAGGTTCTGCAAAAGATACGGGATTACTACCAGGAACGTCAGGAAGAAGAAGCCAAAAACCTGGAAGTAAAAAAAGGATTACTCGAAAGAGCGAAGGGTATCGCCACAGAAAATTTTGACTCACCAAAGCAGTGGCAAACCATGAACGAAACCTTGAACCGTATCATGGAAGAATGGAAAAACACCGGATATGGTCCAAAGGATGTGAACGATAAGATCTGGGAGGAATTCCGTGGCGCGATGAATGAGTTCTACAAGAAAAAGCGTGCCTTTTTCGGCGAGCTCAAAAAAGTCGGTAAAGAAGCGAAGGACAAAAAAATGGAACTCATCCGGAAAGCCGAAGAGTTGGTTGCGGGTAGTAAGGATGCTTGGGAAGAATCAACAAAGGCGATCCTGCAATTGCAGAAAGATTGGAAGGAGGCCGGACGAGCTGAATCTTGGGAAGAGAACAAACTATGGAAGAAATTCCGTGAGGCTTGCGATAAATTCTTCGAGGAGAAAAGAGGGTTCTATAATGAACGGGACTCCGACCAGATCGAGAACCTTAAAAAGAAAGAAGAACTCATCGAACGCTTACAGGCATTCGTACTCACCGGTGATACCGGAAAAGACATCCAAAGCCTGAGGGATTTCTCCTCGGAATGGAAGACCATCGAACATGTGCCTTTCAAGGAAAAGCAGAAGATCTGGGAAAAGTTCAAGAAGGTGATGGATGAAAAATATGATGCGATGAAGCTGGAAAAGTCGGAAATGCACTTGGCTAAATTCCGAAGTAACGTGGAACTTCTGGCCCAGTCAGGTGATTCGGGAAAGATGATGAGCAGAGAAAAACAGTTTGTGAAGGAGAAAATCCAAAAATTGCAACAGACCATCAATCAATACGAAAACAACCTGGGCTTCTTCCGTTCATCCAAAAACATGGAAGGACTTTTGAAAGAAGTCGAAAGCAATCTGCAGCGTGCCAAAGACGAACTTGACCTGCTGAACAAGAAGCTTAAGATGTTCGACTCGGTACAACATACACCTCCGGCTAACGGATAATCGTTGACCTTGTCGAAAAAGGAGCTGCAAACGGGATCGCAGCTCCTTTTTTATTTTCATTTGATGACGGTCAGGCGTGAGCTGTAAACTGCTTCATTTCCGGCAACACGAAGGCCATAAATGCCAGCGGGTAATCCTGTGAGAGAAAGATCAATGAAAGTTCCCAGAATAGGATCCTCCTGCATCAAAAAATCAAATAGTATCCTACCTGACTGGTCAGTGAGGAATAATCTATAAGATTCATTATGGTGATCAGGAAGAGCAACCCTAACTAACTCACCGGCTGGATTAGGAAACACCTGTAGTATCTTTGTCGCATCGATATCGTTCAATCCGGTGGCGGGCAATACTGTAACCGTGCTGCAGAATGTATCGGTGCATAGTCCGTCCTGAACAATCAGACAGACGTCATAACTGCCCGATGAAGCAAATGTATGTTGTTGTGAAACCGGCGATGAACTTACTACGGGCAAAGTTCCATCGCCGAAATTCCATATGTGAGTTGCAGTTGAGGGTACGATGGCAGGATTGAATGTGAGAGTCAATGGTGTTGATGATACCGAAGTGGTATAACTGGCGCTGCAGGCTAGTGGCACAGTGACTACGACAGTGGAACATGCCGAGCCTGTGCATCCTGATTGAGTGACAATG
>JBJSZR010000575.1:0-2938 GCA_046090385.1 Bacteroidota bacterium | reverse complement strand
GTGATCCGCAAGCGTCCCTGGTCGATCAACTGTTGCAGCAATTGGGTATGATGAAGCACTTCAAAAAAACCATCATGTTTATCGTTCATAGCCGAGCCAAAGGCCCGAGCAAGGGAAGGATACTCGTTTTTAAGGGTATTGAAACAATGTGGACAAGCGGTAACGATTTTTTTGACTTCATATCCTTTCATGACCTGGATATTAGTCATTGCCTGCATCTGAAAGAGGAATTCATTTCCAGCTCGCTTCGCCGGGTCACCTGTACAACTTTCTTCTGTTCCTAACACGGCAAAAGAAACTTTGGCATGATGCAATAGCTTAGCGACAGCTTTGGTCACTTTTTGCGCACGCTCATCAAAGCTGCCGGCACAACCAACCCAGAAGAGTACTTCTGGCGCTTCGCCTCGAGCCATGCATTCAGCCATCGTGTCAATCTTGAATTCCATGCTTCTTTATTTCATGAATTAGAATCGGAATTTGCCCAGTTGAGCCTGTCAGCCTGAGAGAATTGCCATGGAGCACCGTTATTCTCCACCTTATTGAACATTCCTGCCAGTTCCTGAGGGACCTTTGATTCCTCCATAATCAAATAACGACGCATATCGATGATGATGGATAGGGGATCTATATTGACAGGACAGGCATCGGTACAGGCATTGCAACTGGTGCATGCCCAAAGCTCTTCCTCTTTGATTCGGTCAAAGAGTGATTTACCGTCATCAAACGAATCTCCAGTCGTATCCAAACCGTTACCATATTCTTCCAACCTGTCACGGGTATCCATCATGATTTTCCTTGGAGAAAGCAATTTTCCGGTGAGATTAGCAGGACATACCGAGGTGCATCTTCCACACTCAGTACACGAGTATGCATCCATCAACTGCTTCCAGGTGAGATCTTTCACGTCCTTTGCACCGAATCGGGCTGGTGCCGACTGATCGGCTGATGAAGCATCACCGGGATCCAGCATCAATCGAACCTCGCGGGTAACGGCATCCATATTGGAGAATCTTCCCTTCGGATCGAGATTTGAATAATACGTGTTGGGGAATGAGAGGAAAATATGCAGATGTTTTGAATAAGGCAGATAATTGAGGAAAAGAAGGATGCCGACTATATGGAACCACCAACAAAAGCGTTCAAGTAGCACCAAAGAGGTATCGCTCCAGCTTGCAAGAATCGGATGAAGAAATGTAGAAACGGGAAAGACACCTGCTGAAACGTAGTGAGTATAACCACGTTCCTGCAACAGGCCATCGGATGCATTCATGAAAAGAAAAGCTGACATCAGCAGGATTTCGGTAACAAGGATGATGTTGGCATCCGACCTTGGCCAGCCTGAAAGCTCTCGCATCCTGAATCGTTTCAGGCGGATCACTTCCCTGCGTGCAAGGAAAACGACAACACCGACAAGCACCAACAGCGCAAGAATTTCAAAAGATCCTATCAAGAAATCATAAAACGGCCCGAGGAATGAGAATACACGATGAGTACCGAAAACACCGTCTATGATTATTTCCAATACTTCGATATTGATCACTACGAAACCGACATAAACGAAAATATGGAATACGCCTGCGACCGGACGGACGACCATCTTGGATTGGCCGAGCGCTACTCGCAGCATGGTTTTCCACCGTAAACCGGAGCGGTCATAGCGATCAGTCGGGCGACCCAAATGGATATTCCGCATCACCTTGCGAATATTCCTTACAAAGAGAAAAATAGCTGCAAAGAGCAGTAGCGTAAAAACGGATTGTTCCAAGAGTTGCAAAATCATTTGTCTTTCTTTCCGAAAACGGAGAAATGCACATACCGTTTAGGATGGTCTTTGAGGTCGGTCATCAACTCATTCAATTTTCTGGCTGAGCTGTTGAGGTTATCGTATAAACTGTCGTTTGTAGCCAACTGACCGAGAGTACCCTCGCCTTTGTTGATGCGGTCGAAAAGGACAGATGTGCCTTCCAGAGTGCGGCGGGTATGTTCGAGGGTTTCAGAGAGATTGGATTTGGCTACGGTGTCCGAAATGGCCGAGAAATTTTCAATCAGATCTGTTATTTTCTCATTGTTATTTTTAAGGTTTTCTGTGATGGAAGATAGATTCTCAAACATACTTCTGAGTCTGCCTTCCCTTGACATTTCCCTGTCCAAACTGTTTGTCACACTTTCTATGGAGGACAGTGACTTGGAAATGCTTTCAAAAGACCTGCGGAGATTCTGCCTGGTTGTCTCATTGAAAACCGTCCTGACGATTACAAGCACAGAATCCATTGAAGCAAGGATGTTTTCCGCCTTTGCTCTGATTGGAGCTACCTGTTGATTCACCTCTTGAGTAAGACTGGGCTGAATTTCCGAAACAAGCGTGTCACCTTCCTGCAACAAATCCTTGCTGTCCCCAAAAACAAATCGAATGCCTTTTGTGCCCAACAGATCAGTACTGAAAATCTGAGCCGTGGAGTTCCGGGGGATCCGGACATTGCTATTGATATTCATTGTGACTAGGATCCTTCCGGAAAAGTCAGGCAACAGATCGACTCTCCGGACTGAACCCACCTTCATGCCGTTTACTTGAACAAGATTGGATGGAGCTAGTCCATCAATATGATCATAGACAGCAAAAACTTTGTTTTGGCTACTGAAAAAATCACGGCCCTTGAGGAAATTAAGGCCCCAGAAAAGCAAAGCGATTCCCGCTGTGATGATTAGACCGATCTTCGCTTCTTTGGATAATTTCATGTTTACTTTAAGATTTTTTGGCATACCTTAAAAAAACGCTCTCAGGAAAGCGAATGAAAGGCATTGTTTTCATAAGTATCAATAAGTATCTGTATATATTCCTGTTGAATGCATACTCCCAAAAGTACAGTTTATTTGCCTCATTAATTTTTCAATACTTCTTTCGCTTCGTTCACACTTATGCGCTTTCCATCCCTGAAAG
>JBJSZR010000574.1:0-1586 GCA_046090385.1 Bacteroidota bacterium | reverse complement strand
ATTCACCTGATTCAGAAAGCACTTCAACCGATTGAACACCGGAGTAGTAGGACTTTGAATAGGATAGAATTCCGATCCGACTTGATTGCGCACGGTTTTGACTGATGATATTGCGAAGGTCATTAAACGTGAGCAATCAAGTCGGATCGGAATTCTATCCTATTCAAAGTCCTACTACTCCGGTGTTCAATCGGTTGAAGTGCTTTCTGAATCAGGTGAATTGCAGGAGGCGGCTCGCAATCTTTATTCCGCATTACACAGACTCGATGCTGCCGGATTGGACCTTATCATTGCTGAATTTGTTCCTGATCATGGACTCGGTCGTGCAATAAATGACCGCTTAAGACGTGCTGTTGCAGATACGGTCGGTATCGGCGGGAATGTAAAGTGATTACCTTCAGATCAAATTGAGGATATGGAATTGAGCTTACTGTTGGAGAATCTTACCAATCCGGCACTATTGTTTTTCGTATTGGGCATCATTGCTCACTACATCAAAAGCGATCTCGAAATTCCGAATAATTCATCCAAGTTCATTTCCATCTATCTCCTCTTCGCCATCGGATTCAGAGGCGGTCAAGAGTTGTCGCACGAGCCATTGACTTCTGAGATCATCTGGTCCATGCTATTCGGCATTTTTGTTTCCCTGGTCATACCGGTCTATGCTTATTTCATTCTGCGCAGACGTTTCAACGTGTATGATTCAGCAGCTATTGCATCTGCCTATGGTTCAGTAAGTGCAGTTACCTTCGTAACTGCTGTGTCTTTCCTGGAGGCAAGGCAAATGATGATGCATGGTCACATGGTGGCCATCATGGCGATCATGGAATCGCCCGCCATCATCATGGGCTTGGTCCTGATCAGCCTGTTCAATAAGGAGGCCGAGGAGCAGCTATCAAGAAAAAAGGCCATAGTCCATTCATTCACGAATGGAAGCGTGCTTCTGATACTCGGTAGTCTGGTAATAGGTTTCCTTGCCAGTGCGAAACAAGCCGAAGGCATCAAACCGTTCACCAACGATCTTTTTAAAGGTTTCCTTGCTATTTTTCTGCTCGACATGGGGCTCTCAAGCGGTAAGAAGCTCAAATACTTTTTTTCATTCGGAATCTTTCCCTTTCTATTCGCATTCATCATTCCTCTGGCAAATGGTTGTCTCTTCTCTTGGCTGAGTTCCATCGTTACTCAGGACGTTTCAAGCAGGTTCATGTTCGGTATTCTTGCTGCCAGTGCCTCCTATATTGCTGTTCCTGCCGCAATGAAAATATCCGTGCCCAGGGCGAACACCGGACTTTTTGTTCCGATGGCACTAGCAGTCACTTTTCCTGTCAATATCACGTTAGGCATGCCGTTGTATTTCATGATAGCCAGAAATTCCTGAATTGGGCAGGTCGGCCTTAGGCTCTTTTTTTCACCCTTTTTTACCCTAACTGACTTTCTTTGGTGGTGAACTATCGTTTTAGTGAGTTGTTTTAATTCTTAGGGTAAAAATACTTAGTGACGAACATCATCACTTTCGACCAAGTTTACTTAGTATTTTCGCAGACCATTTGACTCAATAAAAAATTATTAATCCAAATAAATACATG
>JBJSZR010000573.1:0-2793 GCA_046090385.1 Bacteroidota bacterium | reverse complement strand
CGAGCTCTCAGATACCGGCAACAGGACGATATCAGTGATGGATTTATTGCCCACCTTCACATAATTCGCATCCTGACGAAGTCGGGTGCCCCTGCAGTCGGGACACGTAGTACGGCCACGGTAACGGCTGAGCATGACTCGGTATTGGATCTTATAAGTCTGGGTTTCCACCCACTGAAAAAACTTTTCAATGCCTTTGAAGAACTTGTTGCCTTTCCAAAGCAGAGTACGCTCATCTTCTGTGAGATCATATATCGGTCGATGGATTGGAAAATCGAATTTGTACGCGTTCTTTATAAGAACATCATTCCACTCTTTCATTTTCTCGCCTCGCCAGCAAACGATGGCGCCTTCATACACTGACAGGCTCTTGTCCGGAATCACGAGGTCCTCATCGATGCCGATCACGGAACCAAACCCTTCACAACGGCGACAAGCACCGAAAGGATTATTGAAGCTGAATAATTGCACACCGGGCTCTTCGAATTGGATACCGTCGAGTTCGAACCTGTTGTTGAATTCGATCAGTCGGGAAGGCACTCCTTCCTGTATGAGCTCGGCAAGGCAATCACCATGACCTTCAAAAAAGGCCGTCTGAACGGAATCCGCAATTCGGTTACGGTTAGAGTCATCATCGGCTTCCACAGCAAAGCGGTCGATAAGGATTTTCAAGGTATCCTGTTTGCGTGGAGCAACAGGTAGCTCAGGCTCCTCATGATTGACTTTTTTGCCCCGTTTTGGTGGGATAATCTTTTTAGGTGCCAATTGGACGATACCCAGTGTTTCAGAGAGCATATTCAGATAGGAAGCGGATTCAGGTTCCAGCAGCTCTTCGATTTTTTTCACTTCATCAACCACCCGAATCCGGGTAAATCCTTTCTGCAGCAGGATATTCAACTCGTCCGCAAGGCTGCGACCGGGATGGAGCAGGAGCGGAGTGAATAATTGCACGCGGGTTCCGGTCGGTAGGTTGATTAAACGATCAACGACATCCTCGACACTGTCTCGTTTCACCAATTCACCTGATACTGGGGAGTAAGTTTTACCGATTCGGGCAAAAAGCAATTTAAGATAATCATAGATCTCAGTGGAGGTGCCGACTGTGGAACGTGGATTCCTCGTATTGACTTTTTGTTCGATTGCAATAGCCGGAGAAATACCTTTTATATAATCCACTTCCGGCTTGTCCATCCGTCCCATGAACTGACGGGCGTAGGATGAAAGACTCTCGACATATCTGCGTTGACCCTCTGCATAGAGCGTATCGAAGGCGAGTGATGATTTTCCTGAACCGGATACACCGGTTACGACCACGAACTTGTTGCGCGGAATGGCAACATCGATATTCTTGAGATTGTGAACCCTCGCGCCCTTGATCAGGATCGCTGAAAGGGCATCAATTGAATTGTTTTCTGACATGAATTCGGACGACCGGCGAAGGTAGCCATTTTTAACCTGGAGAAGAATGAGTCGATATCATTGGAATAAATTGGAGAAAAGTACCCAGGGTGGTCGGGAAGTACCGGTCGAGTCGACCTTTTACCCCGAATTCATGTACATTGACAATAAAACGTGGTATTTGTCGGATAACACGTATCAAAACACTTGACAAACGCGTTATCGTGGATATATTTGGTGAACATATTCAGAACAGCAGTTTTTCAAATACAAAAAACAGGAGGGCGACTATAGACTAAATCTACTTTATAACAATCCTAATCGGTTAATTAATAAAGTCAGATCATGTCTATGGTAAACCATCATCTGCTGGAGGATAAAGAGCTCATCAGCCTTTATCAGCAGGGCGACCAGGTCGCAATCTCCCAAATCGTAACGCGTTACAAGTCCAGGATTTACTCCTCTATTTATTTCCTGGTAAGGAGTCGGGAATTGGCTGAAGACCTTTTCCAGGAAACCTTCATTCGAATCATCAATGGGCTGCGCAGCACTACCTACAATGAGCAGGGCAAATTCCTTCCCTGGGCATTGAGAATCGCTCACAATCTGGTCATCGACCATTTCCGCAAGGAAAAACAGATGCCTATGCAACGCGATTCTGAAGAGTTCAGTGTGTTCGATGTGCTTCCCGGACAAGGCCGAAATGCCTCCGAACAGCTCATCTACGAGGAGAAGTTGGCCTTCGTTCGTGGCCTTATCGATAAACTTCCCCCTGACCAACGTGAAATCGTAATTCTTCGTCACTATGCCGGCCTCTCCTTCAAAGAGATAGCTAAAATGCTGAATATCAATATGAATACGGCATTGGGCAGGATGCATTATGCGATCATCAAAATGCGTGAAATGGTAAAAAAAGCCCCCGACAGGGTCCGTGAATAAATAATTAAGGCCTGCAGGAAAATATCCCTGCAGGCCTGTCGTTTATCAATACATAAACAATAAAAGAGACTCACTTCAAAACAACTCTACATGCAAGAAACTACTACTCTAAAAAACGAATGGCTGCTCTATTATTACAACGAATGCAATATGATCGATAGTGATCGAATCCAAAGGGGCCTTGATGGCGATCCGTTGGAGGCAGCCGATTATGGTGAAATGTGCGAATCACTTGACAGCCTGTCAGTGGAATGTCCTCAGCCCTCCAATGAGGTTGTGAACAGGATCCTGGCATACGCCCGTTGATTCCTTTCGTAGCCTTCAAGAGAATAAATCTGAAACATTCAGTCGCCTGTGAATATGCTGGGTAAAAGAAAAGGCTGTCCAAACCGGACAGCCTCTTTCTTTCTGACCTGATTTGTTTTGTTCGATTCACTTCATGGGCGCTTTGTTTTG
>JBJSZR010000572.1:0-3530 GCA_046090385.1 Bacteroidota bacterium | reverse complement strand
TCCCGGAAAGCAGGAACTGAAATCTATGCACAAGCTCATCAAGCGTATTCAGGATGACATGGAACGCTTGTCCTTCAATACTTCTGTAAGCGCCTTCATGATCTGCGTGAACGAACTAACCGATATGAAATGCGCCTCTAGAACCATACTCGAATCATTGGCTGTCTTATTGGCACCCTTTGCACCTCACATGGCAGAAGAGGTGTGGCAAAAGCTGGGACATTCTACCAGTGTTACAGCAGCAGTTTTCCCCTCGCTGAACGAAGAGTTTTTACAAGAAGACGCTTTCGCCTACCCGATTTCCTTGAATGGGAAAACAAAATTCAACCTTGAGTTGGCACTTACTCTAACCAAAGAGCAGGTGGAGGGTGCCGTGCTGAATAGCCCGGACGTGCAGCGGTTATTAGATGGGAAATCACCTAAGAAAGTGGTGGTTGTTCCGGGCAGGATCGTAAACATTGTCGTGTAAATCTTATCCTGCTTAGAATTAGAGTTTTATTCAATCACCGGTGCTTTTAATTGCTTCGAAACGCTGGAATTTTGCTATGTTTGAATTCGAAAACACGTCGTTTTCGCATTTCCTGACCCTGAACTATGAACCAACTTGACCAACATATAGAGGCATTGATTTTTTGTTCTGAGCAAAGCCTCGGCTTGGATGAAATCGCGGCTTCATTGAAGCTCAGTTACGGCTGGGAGCTCAATGATGAAGATATCCTTGCAGCCATCGAGTCCATCCGTCAAAAATATGCCGGAGAGGGGTTTCCGTTCGAATTGGTCGAGATTTCTGAAGGCTTCCAGTTTTTGACCAAGAAGGAGTTTCATCCAACGGTCAACGCATTGATCCAACACAAGGCCAAGAAAAAACTTTCAGTAGCGCAGATGGAAACGTTATCCATCATCGCATACAAGCAGCCGATCTCCAAATCGGAAGTGGAGCATATCCGCGGTGTGAACTGCGACTACGCCGTACAGAAACTTTTGGAAAAAGAGTTGATCAGCATTTCCGGAAAAAGTGATGGTCCAGGTCGTCCTATTCTCTATACCACCAGCGAAAACTTCATGGATTATTTTGGCATAAAGTCGGTTAAAGACCTTCCTCAACTCAAAGATATCCACGTTGAATCGAATGAAATCGGTCAGCCTGCTGAATATGCTGAAGCTTCCATCAATGAAGAAACAGTTGCTCCGTTGGAAGAAACCATCGAGATAGCCGAGTCGATGGAGGTGGTAGCAGGAACGGAAAGAGATATCGAAGTCCTTTCTGAACTGTCGGATACCCCTGAAGAACGCGAAATGCTTTCGACAGATGCTGTACACGGACATCTTGATGAATCCGAGTTGCATATTCCTGATCGTCGCCAGATTTATATGGAAAACCAGGAGGGTGCTACCGACGACTCTTCCATCGAAGAGCCCAATCGCGATAATCGCGACCTGCATTCCTGATAATTTTTTAACTTCATGCATTGGCACGGTACTTGAAATCCACCGTGTATCATGCGTCTGATCTTCATTCTTTTCCTGACATTCATCTTGAATGTGCCCTCGGATGGTGCCGGTCAACCCAAGCTTCGCACCCTTTCACACAACGCTTTCAAACCCGGTGAACGTCTTACTTATCGTGTTCATTACGGTTTTTTGGATGCCGGTTCCGCTGAACTTGAAGTGGCTTCTTCGTTGTCGACTATCGGCCAACGCGAATGTTATCATGTAATCGGTACCGGACGTTCTGCTGGGGCGTTCGATTGGTTTTTCAAAGTACGCGATCGCTATGAGAGTTATGTGGACCGCGATGCGATGGTGCCCTGGTTGTTCATCCGCAATATCAGTGAGGGCGGATATAAGAAATCCCAGCGGGTCGTCTTCAAGCAATTCCAGGATTCTGCAGCCAGTGAAAAAAAAATCATCGCGGTACCTGATAACACACAGGATCTTATCTCGGCCTTTTATTATGCACGCACGATCGATTTCTCCAAAGCCTCTGCCGGACAGATTTTTCCGATCAACGGATATCTGGATGATGAAGTGCTTCCGTTGAATATACGCTTCATCGGACGCGAAAACATCGAAACCAAATTCGGTACGTTCAGGTGTATCAAGTTCAGGCCGATGCTTCAGGAGGGACGTGTATTCAAGGATAACGAAGACATGACCGTTTGGATCAGTGATGATCTGAACAAGATTCCCATACGGGTCCAGACAGATATCCTGGTCGGATCCATCAAAATGGATCTCAGTGGATTTGAAAACCTTTCTCATTCTCCGGCTATTGTCACTAAAAAGTGACCATATGCGACTTTGCCACTTACTGCGGTAAGTAATACAGAGTTCTTTCTTTATCATTTGGAAAATGTCAGTTTCTGACATTGACCCTTTCAATCTTTACGATGACAGTTTTTGACAATTTATTTATGCAACGGAAATCGGAGCGTTTGTTCCGTATCTATCAGCGTCTGAAGACGGTTCCCCAGACCATCGATGAACTTCATCGTTGGTCTCAGAATGTGGATCTTGGAATCGGGAAACGCACGCTTTACCGGTATCTCGAGGAGTTGGAGATATCGATGAATGAACCCGGTTTCGAATTGATCGTTACAAACCACGATGCCAAAGAAAAAAGATGGCAGGTGGTAAGTACCAAAAGAAATTCAGATCGCAAGCGGAAAGATGCAATCCGCAGTTATTATCTTCTGAAAAACCTTTCCGGTAAGCATCTTCACTCCGTCAGTTCCGGATATTTGGAATCACTTGAACAGGAATTCAATCAGACCAATGAGCCTGAACATCGCGACGGTTTATTGCAGGATCATCTGATCGTTACCGGTTGGGCAGAGGCCGAATATGCGCCTGAAGACACTGCCATCCTGCTCCGATTGTTACAAGCCATAGAGAGCAAAGAATATGTGTTATTGGAATTGCTTCCACAGCTTTCCGCTGAACAACCGATTGACGGGTATCATGAGTGGGCTGTACATTACCTGGTGAATCATCGAGGAAGCCTTTATATAGCCGCAGTTCGCAAGCCGGGATGCCGTTTTCACTTTTTGGATATCGAGAGTATCCGGACGGTCAAGTCTACAGCCAAGAGATTCAGGAATCATCCTCACAGGAGCGAGGTCCAGAAAGAACTTTCAAGACGATTCGGAATTACCGCCGGTGATGGCCCGGTATATTCGGTATCAATCTGTTTTTATGCTTCAATGCCTGGAAGGAAGGACGGCATGAATAATCCATTCATCGAAAAGAGAAGCTGGCATCCTACACAGAAATTCAAGTACGATAACGACGGACATGTCATCCTTCAATTCAAATCTCAACTCAACCGTGAATTGGTTGGATGGCTTTTCATGTGGCTGGATCATATCAAGGTGCTGGGACCTCCTCCATTGGTAAGCCTTATCCAGAAAAAACTCAACGATATGCAGGCTGTCATGAATGGAAGATCTCCATTGAAGAGCCTGCCAGCGAGGTTCTAGCCATTACCTTTTGCTACCTTTATTGGCATGAGATCATCATGCCTGATTTTT
>JBJSZR010000571.1:0-2037 GCA_046090385.1 Bacteroidota bacterium | reverse complement strand
GCCTTCTTGCAGTTGACCATACTGATACCCGGCAAGAACGCCGTTCGAAATCGCATTCCAGACAACGATCAATTTGTTATTGTTACTGTCGCTGTTCTTAAGATCGATGAGTTCGATCACCAACGTGCCTGTTTCGTAGGTGTACGAATAGCTGAAAGGATAATAATAATAGCTGTCGTAATAGCCATAATACCATGGATCGTAATATCCTGGATATCCCCACCATCCGCCGGGAGAAATGACATCCGTACGGTTGAGATCGCGGATCACGAACATATTGACCGCCATATCCGGATTTGCTGTACTGTCAACCGGAATGAAACCCCGCTGGTTCATATTGTTTTTTACACGGTTCACCAATTGGGAAGCACTTGCAGGCGCCAGCAGGGTGTCGTTCGGATGAACGTTGGAAATGTAACCTACTTGCGAGGGAATGAAATAAGTTTTCAGGCTATCGAAGTTCGCACTCCTGTCATAGAAGGTCGCCACGATGAAGTCGTCGGAAAGTTGACCGAGATCAGGGTCTTTTCTACAAGATAACATCAAAGATATCAATCCGACCAAAATCAATAGTTTTTTCATAGGTATGTTTTTGTCTTTGTCAAAGAAAGTCATTTTTCCGTTCATCATGAATCATACATTTCATAGAATTTGCCAATTCAAGGTATTATTCGACATCTTTGTATAAACATATCAAGGATGAAAGCGCTTACTTATTCGATTCTAATGATACTCCTTACAGGCTGCTCCGCATATCAGGTGGCTTATGACCGGAAGCCGGGCACTGATTTTTCCAAATACCGTACCTATGCATGGCTGCCTCCTGATTCAGTCAACGGGAAATTCGTCAACAAGCAATATATCAACGACCGTGTGATGTACTATTCGAATCAGCAGCTCTCATCAAAAGGCATGTCCATCGATAAGAATAAACCCGATGCGCTTTTTAACTTCTATACCTATACGGAAGACCAAATCGAGTATCAGTACAATCCTCCTCCTGCAACTGTGAATTTCGGTTTCGGCGGCCCCGGATACTATATGGGTTATGCCGCACCGCTTGCTCCCGCTACAATCACTCAAAAAACTTATCAAGTAGGAACTTTGGTAATGGAGATGTATGATCCCTCGGGGAACGATGTCTTATGGCGGGGAATTGTTTCCAAAGCGCTTGATCGTTCACCAGATATTGATGCCGAGCTGAGTCAGGCGATCAAGCGTATGTTTTACTCTCTGCCACTCAGACCGTTGGTCAAAGACTGATCATCGACCTGTACTTTCAACACTTGATAGCGCTTTTAATTTGAACTTGATGTTTAATCTGTTTTTCGTTTTTTGAAGACATAGCAGCAATGACAAAGACCACTAACGGGCATCAAAGGTCTTGATTATCGGGATGTAGTCCTATCAGAATGATATGGTCACTCCTGCATTGCCACCGAACTGGGTGATTGTCGAATAACCGGAAACACCTATCCCGGATCCTTGATTTGATACGAATACATCAGCACCGATAGCCTGAATAGGAACGAATAATTGTGGCTGAAGCCGGATGCCGATATTATCGGTGATATTGGCTTGAATTCCTATTTTCAATGCGACAGAAAAGCGTGCAACCGCTTCGATATTGTAATCTCTTGGAGTAAACACGACCAATCCTCCACTTATGCCACTGTAGGCTTTGAAGCGGTCTGAAAGGTCTTTGATTCCATTCATCCCTACCATGAAATAATCGATGGCCAGATCGCCGGTAACATAGTTACTTACGATATTATTGAAGCCATTATAGTAATAGACATTCGCTTCTGCGAGCGTTACCTGATGAAACCAGGATAACTCATATTCGTGCCAGGAAGAAGGGCGGAAGCCCAAATTCACACCATAATATTGTCCTTGGTTTAGATATACTTTCCCGAAATCGGTGCTGAATGTTTCAGCGAAATTGAAGCCGATCAAAGGGCTTATGCTGACAGCAGGCTTGGAGTAGGAGTAATCAGAGTCCTCAGAAAAAGGTTTGGCTGTGGTCGATATTATTGC
>JBJSZR010000570.1:0-11724 GCA_046090385.1 Bacteroidota bacterium | reverse complement strand
CTTCCATAAAGCTCTGAACGATATCTTTCCAGTCATCTTTAGAAACCGATACCCATCGCTTGTCCGGAGAGAATGTTATCGCATTTCGCAGTGGCTCTGATTCGAATTTGTAAGCGAATTCAGGAAGTTGAGCTGTCTTAATGAATTCCATCCACGATTGGCTATTACGTGTTTCATTACTTAGCACCCATTCCGGAAAGCAATTCAATTGGCTGAATTGACCTGCTTGTGTATCTTCCCTTGACCGAACGAATAATACGCCTCTGCTTTCCCAAAGCTCTAATTTGGAAGCGACTACAGGAGTTATGAATCGGTTGTCAATCCAGAGTTTTCCTTCCGGATGATCTTTTGATGTGATGGACCAAGTTACTGGTACAGATGAATTCTGGATGATATCCTGAAGAAACCCCACCACTGCCGGATTACAGGAATTGATATCCATCGGAATTGTCCAGGATCCTGATGGAATCATCTCTCCTTTCATACTAGCGGCACTCGAATTAAAACTCTGTCCAAGGTTAAAGTAGGATGAAATGATTCCGCCACCTATGAATGCGATGAGTGAAAATGTCTGAACGGATTTTCTCCAGTTTACAAGTTGCCTTTGAGCAATACGCGGTTTCAGCCTTGGCTTCATGGCATGACGGATCTCCCAAAGGAGACTATCATAAATCTATGTAGAAGGCTGTCTGTGAATCAGATTATTATCAAAGAAACCTTACATGTTGATAAAATCAATAACCGGATGCAGCATTCGAAAAAAAGAAGAAAAAGAGCCATAGGGCATTCAATAGATCAACTATTTTCAGCCACAAGGATGGATCGGATATCTGGAAGGAAATAATTGTTGCTTTTCATGATCTTACCGTCTTCACGATAGATCGGCTTACCATTATCGTCCAGTTTACTCATGTTGCTGCGATGTATCTCATCGAACACATCACCGATCTTATCCTGTAATCCATGTGCTATGATGGTACCTAACAGGATGTATAATTTGTCGCCTAGTGCATCAGCAATAAGGGTAAGATCCTGCTGCCTGCAAGCTTCCAGATATTCATCGTTTTCTTCCTGCATGAGTCGGTGACGGAGTTCAATGATCCTATCCTCAATTCCGGCGGTCGGTGATTTACAATACTGAAGTCCGAACACTTCATGAAACTCTTCCACTTTTCGGATTTTAGCTTCCAGTGACATGGTTGATGGATTTGAATGTATCTGAGAATGTAGGTGATTTTATTTGTTTCCGGAATCGCTGAAAAAAGTCAAGGTCGTATCGGCATAGCGGTTCCAGAAGGGGTACGTATGTGCACCGGTATCGCTGCTAATGAAACTTATATCTTTATTGATACCGGTCCTCCCGATCAATTCGACGAACTTTGTTGTGTTGTCATACCTGACTACGTTATCATCCTTTGCATGTACGAAAATGAATGGCATTGTCAGCTTTTCGACAGATTTTGCAGGGTTCGCTTCTTCGTTCCAGCGCTTTTCGAAATTGCTCTTCGGTCCGTAATACGCTATCATGACCTTGTCCGTAGCCAGCAGACTGTTATCGAAGTCGCCACTCAATGCGACGCCTTTTCGGAAAATATCGGGATGATTCATGGCTATCAGTACAGCTCCACGTGCACCTGTAGATAAGCCGGTTATGAAATTATTACCACCCGGCATCAGTACCCCGAATTCCTTTTGAAGCACAGGAAGCATGACCGAGTCCACGAATTTCATAGTAGGCATCTTCACAAGGTCGGCTCTGGTTTCAGGAAATGGATTGTCGGTATAAACACCTTTTTGTATTTCAGGCATGACAAGGTTGAATCCTGCATTCACGGCTTTTTTGCAAAAGTCCATCTTATCGCACCAATAGAGCGGACTATGATTCCAACCGGGAAGAATCAGTATGGTTCCTTTCACGACACCTGGGATGGCAGCACGAATACTCACCTTGACTTTGGTATCAAGCCATGGAAGCATCAATGTCGTATCCCTGAGTATCGGTGTTGAATTCCGGTTGGCATCAACATGCTCTGCAACCTTCATAGTGTCAGCGACATCTGACTTGTTTTCGTTTACAGCAGAGCCGGTTGAGCATCCAGATAGTAAAAACAGAAGTATTGTAGTCCTGATCATTGGAAGACAGGGGTGAGGTGTGAGATACATACGTCCTGCCATTTTTCAGAGGGATAATAAGAAAGGGGATACAACGTGAACCCGTCAGAAACATGTGTACTGGAGAACCGTATCTCTTGAATGTCATCTATGTCATCAAGGGTGATGAATTCGTATGATCCGTCTTTGAAGCCCACTTTTGCTTGTTTGATCCTTAGGTTTTTGGGGTACAAGTCTCCCATGTTTTTGAAAGAAGGATAATGAGAGCCTCCATGAATACTGATTCCGTAAATCGGTCTTTTACTCTCGAATTCCATATAGATCCAACAGCCTGATTTCTTTCCTGTTTCCGGTGACCACCAGGTAGTGATAATTCCGTCACAGACATTATCTGAGGAATAGGATATTCCGAAAGAGGTGCCCATTACGGAGTTGGCGTTGGTCAGAAATTCATTATCGGAGAAACGGTTGCTGACATTGGCTGGAGGAGCTGTTTCTTGATCACCGCAGTTGCGCCTCTCTGACTCATAAGAAGACGAAGTGGATATCAGATAAAACGAGCCTTGTCCTTTGCAAGTCCCTTCGATTCGGTTGTCGTTGTTCAGTTTTCCTGTGAAAACCCTTATGAATCCGGTTTCAGGATCTCCTTCATCCTCTAACATTATGTCACCATACTTGCTTAAGGTTCCGACGATGGGCATCTCATAACAATAATCACTGTCGAAGTACTTGCCATCTATGATGCCGTTCTTGCAAGTTAGTTTCATACAGACTGTTACGCTGTTGTCGATTTTTCCCTCAAAGGTCTTGACAAAATCCAGTGACACTTCTGGAGTTCCGTTACCACAGGAAAAAGAAAATGCCAATGCTGATAAAAGTATAAGCTTTGACAAAATCGAATGAAAGGATATGCGCATGATAAGATGATGACTTAGGTTTGGATGACTCCCACATTGTATTGTTTGGTGATAGGCTGATGGTCGGCTGCAGCAATCCCCATTGAAATCCATTTTCTCGTTTCAACAGGTTCGATGACTGCATCCACCCACAAACGCGCGGCTGCGTAGTAGGGAGACATTTGCTGATTATACTTGTCGGTGATATTTTTCAGCATTTCCTCTTCCTTTTCCTTACTGAGCTCTTCACCTTTGGACTTCAGGGCACTCACTTGTATCTGAAGCAATGTCTTGGCCGCTTGTGATCCGCCCATGACTGCGATCTGAGCATTCGGCCATGCCGCAATCAGCCGAGGGTCATATGCTTTGCCGCACATGGCATAATTTCCGGCTCCGAAACTGTTTCCGACAATGATCGTGAATTTAGGAACTACCGAGTTGCTCATGGCATTCACCATTTTCGCTCCATCTTTAATGATTCCACCTTGTTCGCTGCGTGATCCGACCATGAAACCGGTCACATCCTGCAGAAAAACAAGCGGGATACGTCGCTGATTACAATTCATGATGAAACGAGCCGCCTTGTCTGCAGAGTCAGAATAAATGACTCCTCCGAATTGCATCTCGCCTTTTTTGCTTTTTACCACCTTACGTTGATTTGCTACGATTCCGACCGACCAGCCGTCGATACGGGCCAAGCCGCAAAGTATGCTCTGACCGTATTTCTCTTTATACTCCTGGAATTCGGATCCATCTACCAATCGGGCAATAACCTCCCTCATATCGTATTGCTTGGTGGGATCGACGGGCATAAGTCCCAGCAATTCCTTCGGATCCTTGGCAGGATCTTCCGATTTAATACGGTCAAACCCCGCTTTCTCGAACGGCCCTGTTTTTTTGAAAATCCCTTTAATGTAATCCAGCGCAGCTTTGTCATCGGGAAACTTATTATCCGTGACCCCGGAAATCTCGCATTGAGTGGTAGCGCCTCCAAGAGTCTCATTGTCCACATCCTCTCCTATAGCCGCTTTCACTAAATAGGAACCAGCCAGAAATATGGAACCGGTCTTGTCAACGATAAGTGCTTCATCACTCATGATGGGCAAGTAAGCGCCACCGGCAACACAACTTCCCATTATTGCAGCTACCTGGATCACCCCCATGGAAGATAAGATTGCATTGTTTCTGAAAATCCTGCCGAAGTGTTCCTTATCAGGGAAAATCTCGTCCTGCATAGGCAGAAAAACACCCGCACTGTCAACCAGATAAATGATCGGCAAGCGATTCTCAATGGCGATTTCCTGTGCTCGTAGGTTTTTTTTACCCGTCATTGGAAACCAAGCTCCGGCTTTGACGGTGGCATCATTGGCCACGACGATGCATTGCTTGCCGGATACATATCCAATTACCACCACGACACCGGCAGATGGGCAACCGCCGAATTCCTCGTACATGCCTTCGGCTGCCAGTGCACCGATTTCAATCATCGGCTTATCGCGATCGACCAGATACTCTATGCGCTCACGTGCAAGTAATTTACCCTGGGCCTTCTGTTTATCGGCATTCTTTTTCCCGCCGCCCTCTTTAACAGCAGTAAGCCTGCTGCGAAGCTTATCGACCAATTGTCTGAACTGGTCCTCGTTCTTATTGAAACTCAGTGTGTCCATGTCTTACTCCTTTGTCAAAGATACGCAATGTGCCAAACCGTAAGTCAATCCCATTTTTTGAAAACAAAGAAAACTGCAAGCAATATGCAGATGAAACCTGCTATGTAATTCCACTTCAGCTCATCGGTTTTGAAAACATAAATGGCACAAATTGAAAATACGCTAAGTGTTATAATTTCTTGAATCATTTTCAACTCGAATAGGTTGAAGGGGCCTCCGTTGGAAATATGACCGATTCGATTGCCTGGTACCTGAAAAACATATTCCAACAACGCGATACCCCAGCTGATCAGGATGGCAGAAAAAAGTCCGGTGTTTTTGAGAATATCCCATTTCTTGAACTGAAGATGTCCGTACCATGCGAACGTCATGAAGAAGTTCGAAACCACAAGTAACAGGATAGATAAGATTCCCCGATACATGTCTTCAGTCGGCAGGATTGAATTCGAATTTCGAAATCACTATTTCGAACTCCTTCAGATTGGTCGGCTCGGTTGCCTTGTAAAGCCACACATTTATGCAAGCCCTGTCTGCTTCGGGTTGGTAGGCCTTATGGAGTTTCATCTTCTCGGAAGCCAAGAACTCTTTTTTTGAAGCAGTTGCTGGCGTTGATTCAAGACGTGACGAGAACTCGACCGATCTCTTCACAACATGAATGGAATGGACTGAAGGTTTTTTCAAGTCGCAGTCGAATCTGTATGCCTTGCTTACATCAGGCTGAATTACATATTGCGAATTGATGTTTACGTCCTCACCCCATTTCGAGAATTCAATATCCAGCTCGTTATGGTTCTTGTCGGAATTGGAATAGTCGTAAAGGAACAGTCCTATCACAACATCCTTGTCCAATTCAAGATCTGTGCCTTCAAGATAGAACGAATATGTGCCACTACCGAAGGAATGCAGCAAATGGACTTCCGGACATAGCCATTTATCATTCCTAAAAGTCATTCTCAGATGCAAACGTCCTGTCGAATCTGTCCATACATTTTCCGTGCTGCTACTGAAATAGTTTTTTCCAGGCCCGATGATTTTATCCTTTGAATCTTTTACTATCCAGTCATATCCGGAAAAGGAAATGGTGTCACCGACAAGTCTTGAAGGGTAACTCGTGTCACCTGAAGTCGAGGTTCTAGCCCGTGCATCTAAGATCGCGGATGCCTGAATGATCATCAGAAGGCAGAAAGAAATGAAGCAGGCAGGTTTCATGCCCTAGGATGATGCTTGAGAATGGAAGAACGGAGAAAATCCCGGTCAAGGTGGGTGTAAATCTCCGTAGTGGTAATGGACTCATGGCCCAGCATCTCCTGAACGGCACGAAGATCGGCGCCTCCCTCTATAAGATGAGTGGCAAAAGAGTGTCGGAAGGTGTGAGGACTGATGCTTTTCCTTAATTGTATTTTTTCTGATAAGCGTTTGATTATGGTGAAAACCATTACGCGGGTAAGCTGACGACCACGTTGGTTAAGGAAAACGAAATCTTCGTGACCGGGTTGAATCTGCATGTGACAGCGTACCTCTTCGATGTAGATCTTGATGTGTTTTACAGCAACGCTGCCCATAGGAACCAGTCGCTCTTTATCCCCTTTACCAGTCACTTTTACGAACCCGATTTCCATATGCAGGTTGGACAATTTAAGTCCAACCAATTCGCTTACCCGAAGTCCGCAACTGTACAGTGTCTCCAGCATAGCCTTGTTCCTGATGCCTTCAGGCTTACTCAAATCGATGGCAGCGATAAGCTGATTGATGTCGTCAACGGAAAGCGTATCCGGTAATTTACGTCCCAGCCTTGGAGATTCAAGTAACTGGGACGGATCATCTGAAATCGTTCCTTCCATAAGCATGTACTTGAAAAAGCTCTTAATACCTGAAATGATCCTTGCCTGACTGCGGGCGCTCATACCTAGCTCATTTATCCAAGCTATAAAGCCCTGCAATTCTTCGAGTGTAATCCGTTGAGGTGAGACAGTGATGTTGTTTGATTCCAGATACCTCTGCAAAAGTCCGATATCGTGCAGATAAGCTTCGACGGAATTGCCAGAAAGCGACCTTTCGAGTTGTAAGTAGGCCTTAAAGCCTTTTATGAAAATATTCCAGTTCACAGACGGATAACAAAGTCGTGAATTGCTTTGGAAGTTAGCAAGTTTGACCCAGCCATTTATACACAGGTCTGTTCAGATATTGTGATTAACTTGCAGTGATTATGAAAATGCATTTTTTGATATTGAATGGTCCAAACCTTAACCTGCTTGGAACCAGAGAACCTGGAGTTTATGGTGACCGGACCTTTGAAGATTACTTGTCTGAATTGAAGGAGATTTTCCCCGTGGTTGAATTTGAATATTTCCAATCGAACATCGAAGGGGAGTTGATTGATGCATTGCATCAAGCTATGGGAAGGGTGGAAGGTGTCATTTTGAATGCAGGCGGTTATACTCATACCTCTGTTGCCATTGCGGATGCCATCAAAGCCACCGGACTCACAGTGGTCGAGGTCCATATATCCAACATACATGCAAGAGAGGACTTTCGTCAAGTTTCTCTCACAGCTCGTAATTGCATCGGCAGTATCACCGGTTTCGGGTTGTTATCATACCGATTGGCAATTGAAGCGTTGATAGAACGTATTTCAGCTGACTGATCATTTGATCTTATAGGCGAATGACATTGATTTTTTCAAGTCACGTTGCGTTCTCAGGATCTTGTCTTTTGCGTTGGTTGCTTTCTGTAGGTGTGCCGGATCATTATTGGCGGTATAGAAACTGATATGCTGATCGAGCATCGCCTGGAAATCAACCATCTTGTCGAGGCAGGAGGGATCCTCCAGCAGCAGGGGAGATCTCAGGAAGGGAAGATTCATTTTCAGGAATTCATCCGAATAACTGGAGTCGCACACAGATCCTGATGAGAAACAACCTGAAACATACCTGCCAGGTTCGTAGAATTTTTCAGTGGAGAAGGTGTAATGCGAGCGTGGGTCGGTTAGAAAAACCCGTCCGCTGTTTCCGCATACACTTTCAATCCTGTTAAGGAGTTTTTGAAATGAGCTTCTGACATCAGGATTTAAAAGTTCACAACCTGTGTTCACAGTATTGTAGAACTGGTCTTTTCTCAATTCACTGATGTAGGAGTCGTATTCCACCTTCACCGAATCATAAAGCTGGGGATTGTTAATGGGAAATGATTTGTAATGGCAGAATTTGAAATCGTAGTGAATCACATCAAGATCTTTCCTGAAGCCGTATTCATACCTGTAAAACATATACTGTATGATCGTTGTCCAATCGGAAAGAACCACTACGCTGTTTTTTGGCGCCGATTTGTCAAGCAAATTCATAAGGTCCCTGCTCACCGGATAAGTGGACCGGTCATGTTTTTCAAGTCCTAAAAAGATGGTCGCAATCGCCAGACAAGGAATCAGTATCGATAATTTGAGAGTCTTTATAAATGCATGAGTCGCATAAATGACCGGAATGCAAAGTGTCATGAATGGGAGAAGAAGATAGGCATCCGTATTAGCCCATTGATTGTTTCTCAATTGATAGGCCAATAATATCAAGTAGAAAAGGAGAGTGGCCGACATCAGCTTATATGCTTTTTTTTGAAATCCCAGGTAAAGCCCGACCAATAACAATGGAAAGAAAAAAAGAAACTGATGAAAGGTGAGGGAAAGAAAGAATGGTAATCTCGACATCGAAATGTCAAAAGATGTGTCTGTTAGGTTCTTGGTATATGCGCCACCACGTAAATGATAAAAAAGCAGATCAAGATTTTCAGGTTTGCCGAACATGAAGTAATAATCCTGCTGTGCACGCAGTAGCATCCATCCGTAAAATCCAATGGTCAATATGGCGGAAATTGCAGTAAAGAGTAGAAAATCCTTAGAGATGATTGTCTCCGTGTATTCAACGAACCAGTGCTTGTTTTTTGTGTTGCTCTTTTTCTTCTTATCGGTTACGGCAAGCTTCCTTTTGAAAAGCTCGGTTCCGAAAAAAAGCGGCACGAAAGGGGTGAATGCGATCATGGTGAGGTGGTGATTGCCCCAACCGATTGCAAAACCGACAGCCGCGATGACCAGTCTGAATCGGGACCTTGTTTCCTGGTATCCGCAAAGTCCGAAAAGTACAAGACCCATTGCAAAAACCTGAAATGAATAAACTTCGATAGTGTTGGCCCACGTCCATGTCGTGTTACCGACTCCGAAAATCAATGCTGGCAATAGTGCTGACAACTCCTCCTGCCATTCCATTTTTCCATCTGTCAATGTCCTGACGATGGAGCGAAAGGCCATGTACATCAGCGTACATGCAGTGGCAATGGAAAACGCTGCGAGCAGATTCAGCCGAAGAACAGTATCTGAAATGAACAGACCAGCCAACCGGTCCCATCCCATCCCAGCAAGAATATAAGCAGGAAATCCTGGAGAGTGGGCTATGCTGCCCTGCCTGATGACCAGTGCGAATTCGGCGGCATCATCGAACATCAAGCAATCAGAAAATGTTGAAATATAAAGAGCCACTAATCCAATGAAAAGTGAACAACCCAGAATGAGCGGTTTGTAATTCAGTTTGGTATTCATTTCATGATATCAATTGATGGAACATATCTTCGATCTTATCCCTCCAGACAAGCACGATTACTCCGGCTACCGCTACGAATACACCTACTCCAGTTTGCCAACGTAGGGGTTGTTTATGATAGGCCAGCGTTATAAGCAATACACAAACGGGTACCAGCGAGAAAACCGTTTGAGCTACGGATGCTTCTAGTCTTGCCACAGTTGCCAAAGACAATGATACGCCGATTACCGGTCCGAATAAGGTGCCAAGTATTGCATATTTCATTCCTGAACGACCCTCGCCCCGGAATGATGGCATCAGTACCGACCATTTTCCCTGCAGTGTCGTGAGCAGAAAAAGTGATCCTGTGGCAATGGCCATTCTTATGAAAGTTGCTTGAAATGGATGTACATCTTTTTGTCCCTCGAACGAGGGGAGAAGGCCCTTCTTGGCTAAAGCTAAACCTGCGCCCTGGCAGAAGGCAGCCAACACTCCGAAAATGATTCCTTTCAACAAAGAGCCATGCCTGCTTTCCGGTATGGAATCTCGCTCCGAACGGCTTAATGAGATCGCTATGACACCGAAAATGGTCACTGCCATTCCAATAATTCCGGTCAATGAAAGTTTATCTCCTGTAAGGAAAATGCCCACGGCAAGCGCTGCGCCGGGTGCGAAGGTGGTCAATACCGACCCTGTCCTTGGACCTAGAATGGCAAACATGGCAAATCCGAAGTAGTCACCCACCGTAAGTCCGACTACTCCCGAAAGCCCAAGCCAGATCCATGCCTGTTGTCGATCGGTGGAGAATAAATCAGAAAAGCCGAAGGGGTCAGCCGCAATCGCCAATATGAATAACAGAATAGTCGCCAGTAACAACCGGAAGTGATTCAGCAGATTGGCTCCCATCCGTTTTGCGGCTTCGGTGAAAGGGAAAATACCGATGGACCAGGAGACGGTGGTAAGCAAGGCGAAAAGTAGTCCGGATGTATTCATCATTTCACAGTTTGGACTCGCTCTCCGAAAATGGAAGAACCGATTCTTATCAAAGAAGCACCCTCTTCCAAAGCGATCTTGTAATCGCCACTCATTCCCATGGAAATCTCGTGGAAATCAGTATGTGCCACTTTTAACTTGTCAAACAGTTTCTTGAGTGATCGGAATTCAGAGCGTACCGCTGTCAGGTCATCCGTATTGGTAGCCATTCCCATTAATCCGATGATTCTGATATTTTTCAGCCCCGTAACCTGCGGATCATTCATCAAAGTAAGTGCTTCATCGGGAGTAAAACCGAATTTTGAGGATTCATTCGCAATGTGGATCTGTAAAAGACAATCGATTTTCCTGTCGTTCCGGGCGGCCTGTTTATCGATTTCATGAAGCAACCGGACGGAGTCGACAGATTGGATACAAGCGATGAATGGAGCCAATGATTTCACCTTGTTGGTTTGAAGATGCCCGATGAAATGCCACTGGATGTCTTCCGGCAAACTGTTTTTTTTATCCAATAATTCCTGGACATAATTCTCGCCAAAAAGCCGTTGGCCGGCTTCATAAGCAAGCAAGATTTCTTGCGGTTTCCTGGTTTTGGAAACAGCCACAAGTCTGGCATTAAACGGCCTGAATTCAGACTCGAACTTCTTTACGAGTGCTGCTGTATTTTCCACGTCGTAAAGTTAATGGTTACTCCTTCAGCCCATTATTCGGAAAATCCGACTTTTCGACAGGAACTTGAACCTTATCATCGACTCATTGTTATATGTTTTAAATAAAATATAATGGTGATGATAATCAACAAAATCTCAAAATTAGTAGTCCTTTCATATCTCCTGGTGGCTTCAGCTTGCGCTCGTCCGGCTGAAAGACCAGCAAACACCTCAACCCCCATGAACGCAACCGGTTTTTATGATATCAAGATCAATGACATCAACGGAAAATCATTCGACTTGCATGCTTTGAAAGGCAAGAAAATCCTGATTGTGAATACTGCAAGCGAATGTGGTTACACCCCTCAGTACGCCGATCTGGAGCAACTTCATGAGAAGTACGGTGATAAAATTGCAGTATTGGGTGTCCCATGTAATCAGTTTGGCGGTCAAGAGCCCGGAAGTGCATCTGAAATCACCAGCTTCTGCTCCTCCAAATTCGGAGTCAAATTCTCACTGCTTGAAAAATCAGAAGTACGGGGTGACAATCGCTGTGAATTATACCGTTGGCTAACCGATAAATCATTGAATGGCTGGAATTCGCAAGAACCTACTTGGAATTTCTGTAAATACCTGATCGATGAGAATGGTAACCTCTCTTCCTTCCTGCCATCTTCTGTCAAACCGATGGACGAGAAGATCATTTCATCGCTCCGATGACGCTTCTCAGTGTCCGTCAACTCTCTAAGCAGTACGGCGAATACACTGCAGTCGACGGTTTGAGCTTTTCTGTTGAAAAAGGGGATATCTACGGATTTCTTGGCCCGAATGGTGCCGGTAAGAG
>JBJSZR010000569.1:0-1184 GCA_046090385.1 Bacteroidota bacterium | reverse complement strand
CGAAAAAATTCCTGCTTCTCCTCCCTGAAGGAGAGTTTCATGAATTGGGACTGCTTTTTGGCAATTATATGATACGTGCAGCGGGACATCGCACGCTGTACATCGGCCCCAATCTTCCGATGCCCCATCTCGAAAGATTATCTTCTCATTTCGATCCCGATTACATACTTACCTCGATGACTTCCGGGTTTTCGAGGGTGGCGGCGCAGCAGGTCATCGACGACTTGAATACGAAATTCCCTAACGCAACGTTGCTTTTGACCGGGGCAGTTTTCATCAGAAGCAGGGATTACTTCAAAGGCGAAGTCAATTACATCACGACTCCCGATGATTTACGTCTGTTTTTCTGATAGAATGGCATAAAAGCGGAAAGGTGCCATCTTTAGACGACACCTTTCCAAAATAAACCACACCACTGGTTATCTTAATCCATGGTGATGAACCGCATCAGTTCTTGCCTGGTCGATTCGTTCAGGAATTTCCCATGGAATGAAGAGGTAATCGTACTGCTGTGCGGATCTTTGATGCCTCTTGCTTGAACACACAAGTGTTCGGCATCTATGATCACAGCGACGTCCCTCGTTTGTAATACGTTTTTAAGCTCTTCAGCGATCTGTACCGTCAAACGCTCCTGTACCTGAGGTCTGCGGGCATAATGATCCACAATCCGGTTCAATTTGGACAGGCCTATCACCTTACCGGAAGAGATATAAGCGACATGCGCTTTGCCCATGATCGGTACGAAATGGTGTTCGCAAGTAGATTGAACAAGTATGTTTCGTTCCACCAACATTTGATTGTATCTGTATGAGTTGTCGAACAGGGTGGGTTCCGGCCGATTGATCGGATTAAGTCCTTTGAACATCTCCTTCACATACATTTTAGCGATACGCTTTGGAGTTCCACGAAGACTTTCATCTTGCAGGTCGAGACCTAACGTGTGCAGTATATCGTGGAATTTCTTCGAAATCAGCTCGATTTTTTCATCATCACTCAGGAAAAAAGCATCCGGACGGAGAGGAGTCTCTATTCCACGGCTGGAGTGTTGGTCGCCAAGCAACTCGTCAAGAGTTACAAGTGCTTGATTTTCAGTACGAAGTGGTTTTTCTAGCATTTTGTTTAAGTTGGTGTGGTGGTAAATTCAACAGATAAAACATCGAAAAGCGCTTAATTGTTCAATTTCG
>JBJSZR010000568.1:0-5823 GCA_046090385.1 Bacteroidota bacterium | reverse complement strand
TTCGAGCGCTTCTACCTCGGTGGCGACGGGCTCTCGGGGTTCGCACTTGACGGGCGCGAAACCATCGCCCTTCGTGGTTACGATAACAACTCGCTGACGCCTCGCAACAGCTTCGGTCAACAGGTAGGTGGCACGATTTATGACAAGGTCACATTCGAACTCCGTTATCCATTGTCCTTGAACCCATCCGCAACCATATTCGCAGTTTCGTTCCTGGAAGCAGGAAATGCCTGGCTGGGTATCCAGAACTTCAATCCATTTGCGGTCAGACGTGCAGCCGGTGCCGGCATTCGCATTTTCCTGCCCGTTTTCGGACTTTTGGGTCTTGACTGGGCATACGGATTCGATCCCATTCCGAATCTGCCCGGCGCGGATGGTCCTCATTTCCACTTCATGCTGGGTCAACAATTCTAAATTCATACAATTGCAACCCTTCACGGAAAGGATACATCCCATGAAAAATCCGTTCAAAACCAACACGTTAAGGCTTCTGGGCCTGTTCGCAGTGCTGCTCTGCTCAACCTCGGTTTACGCTCAAAAATATGCGTATGTGAACACCGAGTACATCTTGGACAATATCCCGGAGTACAAAGCCGCCCAACAACAATTGGATAACCTGTCAATACAGTGGCAAAAAGAAATCGAGGATAAGTATGCCATCATCGATCGGCTTTACAAGTCTTATCAGGCTGAGCAGGTACTGTTGACGGAAGAAATGAAAAAGCGTCGCCAGGACGAAATCGCTCAGCGAGAAAAAGATGTCAAAGACCTGCAGAAACAACGCTTCGGTTACGATGGTGACCTCTTCAAGAAGAAGCAAGAACTTGTAAAACCCATACAAGACAAGATTTACAATGCAGTAAAGAAGATGGCCACCGAGCAGAGCTATGCTGTGATCTTCGACAAATCAAGCGACCTGATCATGCTCTTCGCAAACCCCAAATATGACAAGAGCGATGCCGTACTTACAGCAATGGGCTACAAGCCCAATAAGGCCGGTTCCACTGATACCAAAGGCGCTGATGGGAAAGGCGCTGTAGTTCCTCCGGGAGGAGCTGACCAGGGAGACCCTAAAAAATGAAATCCAACCAAAAACCTACAATGAAAAACATTCTTCTTTCACTGGCTATCATCGTTGCCACATCCGTTTCCTCGCTTGCACAGACCCATAAATTCGGTCATATCAATTCAGCTGAACTGTTGCAATCTATGCCTCAGACACGTCAGGCAGACAGCACACTGAAAAAGTACGGTGAATCCCTGGAAGGTCAATTGACTGTGATGACTAATGAATATAAGTCAAAAGTCCAGGCCTATCAGGCAAGCATGGATTCGCTTCCCGATGTGACAAGGTCTTATAAGGAGCGTGAACTTCAGGATCTTGGAGGTCGTATCGAAGGATTCAGAGATAATGCCCAAGAATCGATCCAGAAGAAAAAAGAGGAACTTTACAGCCCTATCCTCAAGCGTGCTGAAGACGCCATAAAGGAAGTAGCCAAAGAAAAAGGATATTCCTACATCTTCGATACCAGCTCAGGTTCATTTCTATTCGCTCAGGAAAGCGACAATATCCTGGACATGGTGAAGACCAAGTTGGGCATGAAATAATTCAGAATTCCCTACGTTAAAAGAGGTTGCCTCAAAAGGGCAGCCTCTTTTGCATTTGAACACCTGTCCGACTCCTCCGCTTAACTGCACCATCGCCCATGTAATACCTTACTTTTACGTCTGCCCGATAACATGCCGTTCCGCCTACTTTTACTGTCGGTCCTTACGATCCTTCTGCTGAATGATGCCAGTGGTCAATCACTGAGTAATCTGCGCAGAAAAATCTGGGTGGTCACAAGCGATACGCTTTCTTTGGACAGCTTATCCATCGTTCCAGGTAGCTTGGCAGTATCAACGTTATCGGGCGACACCGTAAGCACCGGATTTTACAAAGCGGATTGGGTGAACAGCAGGGTTTTTCTGGATAGGAAAAAACTGAACGGAATCGATACGGTAATCATCCGATACAGGGTGTTCCCGTTCGGCATAAGTGCTGAAAAAAGAAACAAGCAGGAATCGTTATTCATCGGAAAGGGAACGCTTCCTGACCCGTTCAAGTATCAGCCCTCCTCCGACAAATCATTCAGTTTCTTTCAGGATAAAAGCCTGTCTGCAAACGGCAGCATTTCCAGAGGCATCAGCTTCGGTAACAATCAGGACGTATTCGTCAATTCAAGTCTCAATCTTCAACTGGCCGGCCCGATTGGGAATGGCGTGGAACTGGTAGCTGCAATTACCGATGAGAACATCCCTGTCCAACCGGAAGGCAACACACAGCAATTGCAAGAGTTTGACAGAGTCTTCATTCAGCTGTCGCTTGACAGAAGTAAATTGATTGCAGGTGATTTCGAACTGAGAAGACCCGACAGTTATTTCATGAATTTTTTCAAGAGAGGTCAAGGTGCTTTTGCCTCAAGTTCATTCAACTTGACGGATACCACCAAGTCGCACAAGACAAGAAGAATGAACACAGCGGCAAGCCTTGCGATTGCAAAAGGCCGATTCACCCGAAAGGTTTTCCAGGGTGTTGAAGGCAATCAAGGACCCTACCGTCTTTCGGGAAATGAAGGCGAGAGCTTCATTGTCGTATTGTCAGGAACCGAAAAAGTATTCATCGACGGACAACTCCTGGTAAGAGGTGTGCAAAATGACTACGTGATCGACTATAACACAGCCGAGATCACATTCATGCCGAAAAGGCTTATCACCAAAGACATCAGGATCATCGTTGAGTACGAATATACTGACAGAAACTATGTTCGTTCGATGTATTACGTGAACAATGAGTTCGTTACTGACAGAGTGAAATTGAAATTCAATCTGTACTCTGAACAAGACAGTAAGAATCAGCCACTACTCCAGGATGTCGATAGTGCAAGAAAGGCCGTTATGGCTTCGGTTGGTGACAGCATCGATCTGGCTTACTACCCCACTGCAGACAGTCTTGATGCTTTCAATGAAAGCATCGTCTTGTACATCCGGAAAGACACGATTGCTTCAAACGGAAGCGCCTACGGGATTTTCGAGTACTCCACAGATGCGCAAAGTGCGAGGTGGCAAGTAACCTTCAGCGAAGTCGGTTCTGGCAAGGGAGATTATATTCAGGATCTGAGGACAGCCAACGGAAGAGTATTCAAATGGGTGGAACCGGTCAATGGTATATCTCAAGGTAATTACATGCCGGTCCAATTACTGGTTACTCCCAAGCAAAGACGCATGGCGACATTGGGAGGCGATTTCATATTGAGTCGCAACAAATCGCTCAACGTGGAATTGGCCAGGAGTGACAATGACGTAAATCTGTACTCTCAGATTGCGAAAAAAAACGACCAAGGTAATGGCGTGAAAATCCGTTACGACGGAACGAATCATCTGGGAACAGACACCTTGAACGGATGGCGTCTGAACCAGCGCCTTGACTATGAATTCACGTCGAAGAATTTCCGACCGTTGGAGCCGTTCCGTAATCCTGAATTCGTACGCGACTGGAATACCACCGGACTGTCGAACACGTTCGATGAGAACATACTCACAGCAGAATTAGCAATAGCGAATAGTAACAATGGAACTGCGGGCTACCGCTTGAAGACTTACCAGCGAGGCAGCCAGTATTCCGGCTGGAATCAAGGAATCTTCAGCGATTTAAGGTGGAAAGATTTTTCACTGAAAGGATATGGAAACATATTGACTACGACGGGCACGAACAATACAGACTTTCTGAGACATCAGTTCGACCTTTCGAAAAAATTAGGAAAAAAGTGGACGCTGGGATTGCGCGATCTGGCAGAAGACAACCGCTACAAAAGCACCAGTGGTGACAGTTTGCAATCCAACAGCTACGCTTGGCAGGAATGGGTCGGTTACGGCTCATTCGCTGACTCAACCAACAATAAAGCCGTTTTTTCATATAAATATAGAACCGATCGGGGGCCAAGAGGAGACAAGCTGTATCGTTCAGCACTGGCACAGGAAGCTTCCTTGGTCACCGAACTTGGACGTAATCCAAAACACACCTTCCGTAATACCGCAACATACCGCGACCTCCGTATCATCGACCCGCAATTGATAAATGCGACACCTCTGCGTACGCTTGTAAACCGTATCGATCATCAAGTGCAGTTGATGAAGGGTGCATTCTCCACCATCACATTCTATGAAATAAGCTCAGGCAGGGACAGGAAGCAGGAGTTCTATTATCTGGAGGTGCCTGCTGGACAAGGATCATTCGCTTATATCGGCGATCTGAACGGGAACAGCGTACAAGATCTGAATGAATTTGCCCCGGCCAATTTCACAGACCAGGCGCGTTACATCAGAGTATTTTTCAATTCGGATGAATACGTTGATACTCGTAGCAACAGTTTCAGTGAAGTGCTTAACATGAATCCTTCGTTCTTGAAGAAACAGAACAGTAAGACACGAGTTTGGCACAGATTCTCCAATCAGTTCCTGTTAAGACTTGATAAAAAGACTGCCGGTGAGAGTGTTCTTTCGGCACTAAATCCTTTCAGCAGAAAACTGGATGACAGCCTCCTTGTCTCCACACAATCAAACCTCAGAAACACGCTTTTCTTCAACCGGAACGATCCGGGGTATGGCGCCGATTATACCTGGCAGGATCTACGCAACAAAGTATTGCTTGTGAACGGTTTCGACTACAGGAAAACTGTACAGCAACTAATTACCTTACGCTGGAATATCAACCGCAGCTTACAGACGATTGTTGCAATGGAAAAAGAAGATCGTCTTAATGCATCAGAGTTTTTCCCTGACAGGAACTACCGTTTGAAGTCGGCCTCGATAGAACCACGCCTGGTCTTCCAGCCAAATACCAGCTGGCGGATATCCGGCTCGTACGGCACAGGTAACAAAGAGAATACCGAGGGCAATTTCGAGACGCTCAAGGAAAACCGCATCTCCTTGGAGGTTCGAGCTAATACCGTGAATTCAGGAACACTGAATGCGAAAGTCAACTACATCAATCTGGAATATAACGGGCAACTCAACAGTTTCATGGCATATGAATTGCTAGGTGGACTTAAACCAGGTTCGAATTTCACTTGGACTGTTTCAGCACTGAAAAACCTTAATCAGGTGATGCAATTGAATCTCAACTATGAAGGAAGGAAAAGCGAAGATTCAAAAACCATCCACACCGGAAATGTCCAGTTCAGGGCATTCTTCTGATGGATTGAAAAGGGAAACCGCGCTCTCAGATCACTTCAACGTGACGGAGGACTTACCAATCATGGAGCCGGAATGGAAAATCTCGATGGTATAACTACCAGGATTGAAGGCCGTGCCCTTGGACCAACTCACTTCCACACGGGTATCCTTGTTGTTGTAATCGACCGTCTCCTTCAAGGTATAGGCAGATCCTCCCATGGGGTCTTGCATGGATGACATCACATTCCCATCAGGTCCAATTACACGGATAAACAGATCTACCGGCCCCCGGTCGATGACCCTGTTCTCCACAAGTGTAAAACGAGTTCTGAGTTTTTGCACCTGTTTGGCACGGGTTGCCACTTCATCTATGGATTGACCTCTCTTAGATTTAGAACGGATACCATCGGTTACCAGTTCAACCGCTTTGAGAACAGAACCGGCAACGACCTTGGAAGTAAGCATGGTGTTTTGGGCAGATAAGTTCTCATTCTTGTTTTTTTCTTGCGACAAGTTGGAGGACAAATTTGAATTTTCGGCTTGTAGGCGCTGCGCAACAAGCCCGAGGGAGTCAAGCTGCCTTACATAGGATTCATTAAGGGTGCGAAG
>JBJSZR010000567.1:0-4996 GCA_046090385.1 Bacteroidota bacterium | reverse complement strand
CAAAAAACGATCTTGAGATAATAACAGGATTCGTTGCTGCAACTTCTCACAATGAAACGACCACTCTCGGCAGAGGCGGTTCGGATTATTCAGCTGCCATTTTCGGCGCTGCACTGGGTGCAAGGGAGATACAGATATGGACAGATGTGGATGGCGTTCTGACTGCCGATCCGAGAAAAGTCCGGAAAGCATTCACGGTTCCACAGATGACTTATCGTGAAGCGATGGAAATGTCTCATTTCGGGGCAAAAGTCATTCACCCTCCAACCATACTGCCCGCACTTTCCAAAGGTATTCCTCTCCGAATCAAGAACTCCTTTCGTCCGGATCATCCTGGGACGTTCATTTCGACCAAGGCCGTTTCTTCCGGTTTTCTTGTCAAAGGAATTTCATCCATTGACGATGTCAGTCTTATAACGATGGAAGGTAGCGGTATGGTTGGTGTCACGGGTATTTCGGCCAGAGTGTTCGGTGCATTGTCAAACGCCCGCATCAATGTCATCTTGATCACCCAGGGTTCCAGTGAACATACCATCACTTTTGCGATAAAGCCTTCTGATGCCCAACATGCTCGGAGGGCCATTGAGTATGCGTTTGCGCTCGAGTTGAAATCCAAGCTTATCGAGCCATTAAGGGTGGAGGAAGGGTTGAGTGTTCTGGCCGTCATCGGTGAGGATATGAAAAATACGCCCGGTGTTTCGGGAAGACTCTTCCAAGCGCTGGGAAAGAACGGTGTGAGCATCGTTGCTACCGCTCAGGGATCGTCTGAGCTTAATATTTCCACTGTAATACATAAGGCCGATCTTGTAAAGTCCCTCAACGTCATCCATCAGGCATTCTTCCTTTCAGGGACTCAATCATTGTCTGTTTTCCTCGTGGGGGTAACCGGATTGATTGGAAAAACATTACTGAAGCAAATCGACAGTCACCGTGAGTATCTAAAGCAGGCTCACGCGCTGGAGATCAATGTTGTTGGCCTGGCCAACAGTAAAAAGATGTATTTCAACGGTGATGGAATTAACATCCGTCGAGCGAATGAACTGCTCGACCAGAACGGAGAGAAGGTGGATCACGGGCTTTTTGCCGAGAGGATGGTTGAGATGAATCTGCCACACGCAGTATTCGTCGATTGTACATCCAGTGAAGAAGTCGTTGCGCAATACGTAACAGTGCTTGAACACAGTATTTCCATTGTAACGCCCAATAAACTAGCTAATTCAGCCAGTTACAAGCAGTACGATCTGTTGCACAGAATCGCACGGCGAAGGAATGTCCGTTTTCTTTATGAAACCAATGTCGGCGCCGGTCTGCCGGTAATCAATACGCTGAATTCTCTTACAGCCAGTGGCGACAGGATCATTTCAATCGAGGCAGTCCTATCAGGCACACTTTCTTTCATCTTCAACACCTTCAGAGAGGGTATGCGGTTTTCAGACATCGTTAAAGAAGCCCGCGAAAAAGGGTATACAGAACCCGACCCCAGGGTCGATCTGAGCGGAAAGGACGTTGCCAGAAAACTTCTCATTCTCGCTCGAGAAACCGGATTGAAGCTGGAGATGAAGGACATTTCAATCGATCAGATACTTCCGGCAAATTGTCTTCGTGCAAAGACCGTAAACGATTTCATGCGAGAGCTTAAAACAGCTGATCCGTATTTCCAGGCTATGCTTTCTAAGGCAGAACGCAGAAGAAAAAGATTGCGCTTCATCGCTCGGCTGGAGAACGGTAAAGCATCTGTGGTTTTGAAGGAGGTCGATGACAACCATCCGTTCTACCATCTTTCAGGAAGCGACAACATCATTTCCTTCCTTACTGACCGTTATAATGACAGACCTCTTGTGGTAAAGGGCCCAGGAGCTGGAGCAGAGGTGACCGCCGCAGGGGTTTTTGCGGATATCATCAGTATAGGAAACTACTTCGAACGCGGATGACCCTAAAGAAAAAAATATCGACCATAGAGGTATTCGCTCCTGCATCCTCTGCGAACCTCGGTTCTGGATTCGATGTGTTCGGACTGGCAATCGAAGGACCGGGCGATATCGTACGTCTTCAACGGACGTCCAATTCCGAAATACGTATCCGTTCCATAACTGGCGATGATGGCAGGCTGTCGCGAAATGTAGAGGAAAACACAGCCGGCGTCGCTTTGTTAGCATTTCTGAATGCACTTAATGAAAACTACGGTTTCGACCTTTGGTTGAAAAAGAAATTACCGCTCGGCTCCGGTCTCGGTTCTAGTGCGGCAAGTGCGGTTGCAGCTGTTTTCGCCGCCAATGAGATCCTGGGTCGTCCCATGAAAAAGCTTCAGCTCATACGCTGGGCTGCAGAAGGTGAGCGTGTGGCAAGTGGTTCCGTACACGCTGATAACATTGCGCCTTCCATGCTTGGAGGCATAACGCTTGTTCGCTCTCTGGCCGCAGATGATATCATTCAACTTCCAATACCTACCGGCCTTTGCTTGGCTATCGTTCATCCGCATGTGGAGGTAAAGACGAGCGAGGCACGACAGGTATTACCCAGAAGCATACCATTGACCACCGCTGTCGCGCAATGGTCCAACACGGCTGCGCTGACGGCTGCATGTTTTAAAAAGGATATTGCTTTATTCGGTCGCTCCATGGAAGACCTGGTCGCTGAACCAGCACGAAGTGCGCTCATTCCCTTTTATGATTCTGCAAAAGCGGTAGCATTGGAGAATGGTGCACTTGGAGTATGTATTTCCGGCGCAGGTCCTTCGATCCTTGCAGTCTGTGATTCATTGGAAACTGCCGGAAATGTAGGTAAGGCTTTCAGAAAAACTTATAAAGAGGGAGCAACTCCTGCAGATGTTTTCGTCACTCGTGTCGACCGTCGTGGGGCCCGCATCGTACGATAAAAACTCATGCGTTACTATTCTACCAACGACCGATCAAGATCATATTCCCTTCGTGAAGCTGTCTTGCTTGGCTTGCCACCCGATAATGGTTTGTTCATGCCCGAACATATTCCGGCGCTGTCCTCAGGGTTCATCTCCAGTTTGAGAGGATTGAGTCTGGTTGATATAGGAGCGGCTGTTTCAAAAGAGTGGTTCGGACAAGACATCGCCATTTCTGAATTGGACCGTATGGTAATGGAGGCTTTTCCATTTGATACTCCTGTCGTCACAATCGATGAAAGGACTCACGTACTTGAACTTTTTCACGGACCTACGTTGGCTTTCAAAGATGTGGGAGCACGTTTCATGGCCCGTTTGATGTCGTGGTTGGTGAAAGACAGCGACCGAAAGCTGACTATACTAGTTGCTACATCGGGTGACACAGGTTCTGCGGTCGCCAGTGGATTTTTCGGTGTCGAGAATATCGAAGTGATCATTTTGTACCCCTCAGGAAAAGTAAGCCCGTCTCAAGAGAAGCAATTGACCACGTGGGGAGGGAATATAACGGCTTTGGAAGTTCTAGGTACGTTTGATGACTGCCAGCGTATGGTGAAAGAGGCATTTCTTGATGCGGAATTACAGACTGCTTATCGACTCACCTCTGCCAACAGTATAAATATTTCCCGACTTGTTCCACAAAGCTTTTATTATTTCAGAGCTGTTGCTCAATTGGAAGATCTTTCGAGACCTGTAAGATTCGTTGTTCCCAGCGGAAACTTCGGCAATCTCACGGCAGGAATTTTGGCAAAAAGGATGGGACTTGCCGTGGATCGTTTCATTGCGGCAACCAATCTCAATGATGTCATTCCGGAATACCTGCTATCGGGCGATTTCAATCCGCGAGCTTCCGTTTCAACCATCTCGAATGCCATGGATGTTGGCAATCCTTCCAATTTCTGGCGCATGAAAGAGTTATATGAAGGTGATTATGAAGCAATGAAGCAGGATATAGTGGGTTATAGGGTCGATGAGCATGCAACACGTGCAGCAATGGTTGATTGTCATGGTAAATGCGGTTATGTTTTAGAACCTCATGGAGCTGTTGGATACGATGCTTGGAAAAGGATAGGAGATGATCATCGATCGCAAGGAATCATCCTCGAAACTGCTCATCCTGCAAAATTCCCTGATGTCATTAAAGAGTCGTTGGGTATTGACCCTTTGATTCCTGACAGATTAGCAACGATCGTCTCAAAAGAAAAGCATTCTACCTTGATTCCCATCGGACTTGCTCCACTTAAAGATTTTTTACTTTCAAGATAGTTTGTGCTCTGAAGCCTAATCGGTACTTTTATTCCGATGTCACGAGGCAGTATTTACATTCATCTGTTCTTTTTCCTTTACCATTTCATGTTGGTAAAGAATGGCCTCGCTCAATCTTTCATCAATCCATCGATTGAGCAATGGGCCGTACCAGGTGTTTGCGAGACCAATCTGGCACCAGATTTCTGGGTGAATTTTTCCAATGGAGGCCTCGGTCCTGATGAAGGGAATTACCCATTGTGCCCCTCGACCATTCCTGGCAGCGCCTCCAATGGAAGTGTATATGCCCGGTATATGGCAGGTAATCCCAGAAGTGGAGAGGGAATGGCGCAAACTGTTGCGGGATTTTCTCCAGGAAAGCCTTTTTCCATCACATTCGATTATGCGGGATCGAATTTATGGGGAGGTTCAGACAGTATGCGGGTGCATGTTTTCATTGATGGTGTAGTCATCGATTCTACTGATAAGTTCAGTTCGCTTGATACGGTCTGGAGCCATCATAGTTCGGTCTTCATTCCGACGGCTTCGTGTCACTCCATCGGTTTTAGGATCTATGCACACCGTTTTCCCAGTTCAGGAGGAAGTGGAGCTCTCGATAATTTCGGCTTAGAGGAATACGTCATCAGCGTAACCAATGAATATGATAACGGACCCAATTGGGAAGTAATGCCCTCCCTTTTCAAAAATGCGACAATTCACCATCCGGTTGGCAGGACCTTTTACAAGAAGGTCATTTTTGAAAAGGGAGGGCATTACTTCCCAATTGGGTCCGTTATCATATTCATTGGTTACGCTGATGACGTATTCCTCTAAGCCGAA
>JBJSZR010000566.1:0-2198 GCA_046090385.1 Bacteroidota bacterium | reverse complement strand
CCTACTGATTGCGTCATTCTTCCGGTGCCGAATGTATGAGATCCGCTGGGTCGTGGAGAAACTGACACCAAAGAGCCTGTTCGAGCGATGCCTGAAGACCGCTCCAATACGTCCGGCAGTCCTTCGAAGGGATTCAACAATTCGAACCCCAGAAGCAATGATGTTAGAGAAACGGTTCCTTCTCGTCAAGACCCTCCTAAAAACAACGAGCAGCGCAACAATAATCGCAATAACCAGCCTGTACCTGACCGCTCAGCGCCCGGCAAAGCTCCTTCCAACACCACTCCCCGTGGAGGTAAAAGAGAGCCTACCATGAGCGAATTCAACAATGGCATGCAAAACAGAGGCTACAACAACGGCTTCTCCACTCAGGAATCGAACAAGAACCGCCAGGGTGTTCAACCAGAGCAACGCACGAATGTTCCGGTGCGCACACCCCGTCAAGAACGCGCACAACCCACTGAACGCACTACCCGTCCGAATATGGAGATGCCCAGAAGCAGGGAACAGCAAAGGACTCCGACCTTTCAACCTCGCAACGAACCGAAACAATACTCCTCACCGAGCCCCGGCAAACGCCGCTAACCCCCGAATGCCGCATAAATGTTCCGTATGAAAAATACCCTAAAAGCCTCGATGCTCATCATGATGATGGGCATCGGGTGCGTTAATGCGCAGACAGATATTGACGCCTTCAACTTCTCGCAAAGATCCATCGCTGGTACTGCACGCTTCGTAGCTATGGGCGGTGCTTTTTGTGCCACTGGAGCGGATATCAGTACGATGAGTCAGAATCCTGCAGGTATCGGCTTATACAGAAAAGGTGATATCACCTTCTCCCCTTCTATTTTCATCGGCAACACCGTTTCCGATTATCTGGGTGAAACCATAGAGGATGGGCGCACCGGATTCAATATCGGAAACACCGGGGCTGTATTCGCTTCCGACCCTAAGTCAGGTGATGCCGAAGGCTGGGTCAACTGGTCTTTCGGTCTGGGATACAACAGGCTGTACGATTTCAATAATCTCAAATCGTTCGAAGGTTTCAATAACACCAGTTCACTGACGGATTACTTCGCAGAGAGTTCGAAAGGCACTTCCTATGAAAATCTTGATTCATATACCAACTACCTGGCATATTACTCCTATCTCATCAATCCCGATTCGTTGAATAACTATTTCAGTGTAGCTCCAGGTGGCAATGTACTGCAACGCCGGTCTTCGGAAACACGCGGTGGAATCAATGAACTTTCGATGACTTTTGCCGGAAATTATATGAACAGACTTTATATCGGAGGTGCAATTGCTTTCACATCCATCAGATACAGTGAAGACACCTACTTCGAAGAGATCAATAGCCAGAACCTGCTTGATTCATTGACGCAATTCGGAGCTTTGAGACAATACACATTCGGCCAATACCTGGATACCGAAGGTTCTGGTGTGAATCTTAAACTGGGTCTGATACTTCGTGCAAGTGATTATGTGAGAGTAGGCGCAGCGATACATACACCGACCTGGTACAACATGACTGATGCCTATTCCAATGAGATACAAGCACAATACAAAAGTGGTGCACGAAGAGGCAAAAATTCTCCGGATGGCTTGTTCGATTATGACTTTACATCACCATTCCGGGCTACCGGAGGATTCACTTTTCTTTTTGAGGACAAAGGATTGCTGAGTATCGACTATGAATACACCGACTTCTCACAGGCGCGCTTCCGCGCACCACTGACCAGTTACTCGCAGGTGAACTCCGATATTCGTCGCAACTACACTTCCACGAATTCATTACGTGCGGGAGCCGAGATCAGGATCGGACAACTCAGCCTCCGCGGCGGATACGGAATAACCACATCGCCCATGAGTAGTGGCTACAAAGTAAGTGGTAACGACTTTTCGCAATCCAGATTCAGCGGTGGTTTAGGGATCCGCGACAAACGCTTTTATCTGGACCTTGCTTACCTCTACTCGATCACCAACGGATACTATCAGCCCTATTATCTCGAGAACCAGACCGTTGAGGGTGTACGTGAAAAAATAACCGGGAATAATTTCACACTCACTGTGGGTGCCAGATTCTGATTCAAGTTGAATGGTGAAACACAAAGGTTCAAAGCTGATGCACAGAAGGAGCCAAATAATTCACTTTTCACCCACTCTCTCCAAAGCCGCTTTCGCTTTTTGATCGATGC
>JBJSZR010000565.1:0-1461 GCA_046090385.1 Bacteroidota bacterium | reverse complement strand
GGAAACCGGCGGTGACCCTCTTTCATTTTATCATGTCATAAAGCCTGAAATCGACTTTCCGGATGACTTCGATCATTATGCTCCTGAAGTATATGAAAAAGGGAAGTCGAATTTCCAGAATATGATGCGCGATGGTGTTTTCAAGCAGGATTCCACCGAGTGTTATTACATATACAGCCAGACCATGAACGGTCGCAGACAATACGGAATCGTAGGTGCAGCATCTGTAGATGATTATCTGAATAACATCATCAAAAAGCATGAACTCACACGTCCGGATAAGGAAGAAGACCGGAAAAAGCATGTGCGAATCAGTCGTCTTAACTACGAACCGGTCTTTTTTGCATATCCCAAAGCCGGTGAACTTGATGTAATCGTTGCTGAACAGATCAAGTCAAAGCCGGTTTATGATTTCACTGCAGACGATGGAATAGGACACACGTTTTGGGTGGTCGATGATCCGTATGCCGTAACATGTATTCGCGAGGCTTTCAGGGCCGTTCCGTCTGTTTATGTAGCGGATGGTCACCACCGTACTGCAGCAGCAGCGCTGGTCGGTGCCGAAAGGCGTGCGACCAATCCATCGCATCGAGGCGATGAGGAGTATAACTACTTCCTGGCCGTCCTTTTTCCGGATGATCAACTCGCTATCATGGACTACAACAGGGTCGTTAAGGACCTGAACGGCTTGAGTCCGGATTCATTCATTCATAAATTATCATCCGGATTTGAAATCGAAAAAGTCGGCCAGGAACCATATCGTCCATCGTGTCTGCATGAATTCAGCATGTATCTCGAAGGAGAATGGTATCGCTTGCATGCATTGCAGGGGACGTATGACGACCAAGATCCCATCGGAGTGTTGGATGTGACTGTACTTTCAAAACAAGTGCTGGAGCCCGTTCTTGGAATAAAAGATCTGCGAACGGATAAACGTATCGAATTCGTCGGCGGTCTGCGTGGCTTGGGCGAACTTCAAAGAAGGGTCGATTCAGGAGAAATGAAGGTAGCCTTCGCACTGTACCCTGTGACCATGAAACAACTGATCGACATCTCCGATTCCGGTCTGATCATGCCTCCTAAAGTGACTTGGTTCGAGCCGAAGCTTCGAAGCGGATTGGTGTTGCATGCGCTCGATGAACCGTATGTGATCGGCTGAGAAAATCAGTTCACCTTCACTTGAAAAGTTCATCCGGGATACCTTTATTGATGATGTAATTCGAGAAGTACAACTTGATGGAGCCTTTTGACTTTTCAGGTTGAGGTTTTTTGCCCTTATCGCCGGTATCATTCAAGTCGGCGGCCACCGCCTTCGGAATCTTGAATTTCTTCGTATCGATGATGAACGTCATACTGTCGGGCAATGCATTGGTTGCATGTTTTCCAAAAAAGTAATCTGATGTCACCGTGCCATTGGTTCTGGAAGTCACCTGCGAGCGCAAGATCAATTGTCGGCGTTCA
>JBJSZR010000564.1:0-3759 GCA_046090385.1 Bacteroidota bacterium | reverse complement strand
AGTCTGTAATTCCGCATCAAGAAATGCCCTCCCTTTTCAAAAATGACCTTCTTGTAAAAGGTCCTGCCAACCGGATGGTGAATTGTCGCATTTTTGATTCATCAGGAAGGGTGATCTATGAAACGGCGACCTGCTCAGGTGGAGTGATTCATCCTGAAATTCCCGACGGGTATTATAATGTCCTGCTCACTAGCGAAGGATTTTATCCGGTAAATAAAAAAGTCATGCGAATGCAGGATTGAGATGGATATGTGATGGGCTTTCGTTAATTTGAAGCCGATGAACATATCCCGATCGCTCTGTGTGATTTTTATTCATCTTGTCATTGGACTTGTTTCCTTTCCCGTATGTTCAAAGGCTTCTGGTTCCGATGACACGCTTGTTTACTTTAACGGTTATGCGAGTTCGATCAATGGGGAGGTATTGCCGTATTTTTCCATTTATCCGAAGTATGCACGCGAAGCGTTGTTGACTCGCTGTACTGACGGAAAAAAACCGATCGAATGGAATACTGATGCTGTTCCTGAAGGAACCGAATCCGATTTCATCACGTTCCGATGGATCGCCGCTCATTCTTCCGGAACCAGTAGCGCGGAGAGGAGCTTCGATCTTTTCATCAACGATGTTTATTCACTCACCTTCTCCACAACACCAAAATTTTACCCTTCAGAGCGGACTGCAACAGGAGTCGACAGTGCTTCTTTTACATTCAGATTCATGAAGCGTGATGGCGCTGAGGACTCTCATGGAATGGCTTATTTGAAAGTGCCCCGTTCCCAGTATACACCTGGAAAACCCTTACGCTTAAGGGTTGTAGGCCACGCTCAAAACAGCAATGATTGGTTCATGACCTTTCGTTATACATTTACCGAGAAGGTAGACGTCAGAGTGCTTCCGTTCCTGTTGAAACCTGATTCAGCCTGTCAGCCTTTACGAATCATTTCCTTACATTTCGGCAAGCCTGATACACTTGCAGTGATTGCAGGTGATTCTGTTTCAGCAGCATTTCCTCTTGTTGAAGGGTTCAATGTATTCGATCTTCGGATTCCGGTTGCAACTCATCAACGTGAACTAAAAGTCAGTGCTCAAATTGGTAATGAATTCTCGATGGATACCACGGTTATGCAGCGCCCGGTTATCCGTCGTGAAATCGGACTGATCCATCATTCCCATACCGACATCGGTTATTCGCATATTCAGCAGGAGGTTATTCGCATACATATTGAAAACATCCGCAAGGCATTAAGGATGATCGATTCGACAAAAAACGAAACCGACGGTTCGGCTTTTGTTTGGAATATTGAAAGTTCTTGGGCTGCTGAAAATTTTCTGGCAGAAGCCACCCCGGAAGAGAAATCCGCATTTCTGGAGGCTGTCAGATCGGGCAAAATCGGTTTGAGTGCCACCTATCTGAATGTACTTACCGGTCTGTCTGTTCCGGAAGAGTTCAATTGGCTCACATACTATTCCAGATCCCTACGCGACTCTTTTGATTTGCCACTGAAAAGTGCCATGCTCAGTGATATTCCGGGAGTCAGCTGGAACATGGTTGCTGCATTATCACAAAACGGAGTTCGCTATTTTTCGAATGGTCCAAACTATATGCCGGTTTTACCTGATGGAGGCGACCGCATCGGTCATACGTTAAAGGAGCTTGGTGATAAACCTTTCTGGTGGATTTCTCCGAATGGTAAAGACAGTTTGCTTTTCTGGACGTGTGCAAAAGGATATTCATCGTGGCATGGGATCACAGAGGGAGCGGTTTTTGATCGCGGGGCAGAGAAGATCGCGGAGTATTTGGATGAACTGGTTGGGAATGCTTACCCCTATGATCTGGTCCAATGGCGATATAATATCGTCGCTGATAATGGACCTGTGGATCGCACTGTTTCTTCATTTGTAAAAGATTGGAACAGTCGGTATGCATCACCCCAATTGATCATTACGGATGTTTCAGGATGGTTTGAGCGATTTGAAAAATCATACGGAAAACAGTTGCCCGCCATGAGCGGTGATTTCACGCCATATTGGGAAGATGGAGCATATTCCACTGCAGCAGAAGAAACACGTAACAGGGAGCTGGTAGGTAAAATGGTCGGACTTGAAAGTCTGGCCAGCGGAAGAGGAATAAGGATACCGCATGATATTCAATGGCAAGCTGAAAAACACCTTTTGCTTTTTCACGAGCATACATGGGGTTCCTGGAACAGCATCACTGATCCGGATGCGGAATTCACACGGCACCAGTGGGAGTACAAAAAGCATTATTTGGATTCATCGGAAAAGCATATTAAGGCGGCACATGAATTTCTGAAATCCGTTTTTAAGCAGGAGGGAGGACCTGATATATTCAATCCGTCACCGTACACTCGAGATGTCATTTTGGAGGTTGACGACTCTGCATTCATTCCCGATTCCACAAAAATCTTTCAGTCAGTAGAAGCCTTTTCAGGTCGGTTTTCTTCAGGAAACGGAAGTGGGAGTGCCGGGGCTACAGATTCCGGCATCACATTCAAAATCCATCCTATTTCCGGAGCCATAAGCAGCCTCGTTACCGGCGGACGAGAGTGGGTGGATACGTCCCGTTTCAGTGGACTCCTGGAAGCATTTCACCTAAAAGGTTTGGATACGGTAACCAGTAACAGTTCCTGGTTGGTAAGCATCGACAGTTCAGCTCGGGGTATTTCAGTCAGAAAGACCAGTATGAATTGTCAGCTGGAGGGAACCCGCGGTATCGTCTTCAGCCTGACCACTTGGCCCGGTTTGCAGGTTGTACGCTTGACGATTGAACTGGATAAATCGGCCATCAGGGAAAAGGAATCCATCCATATTCCATTGCCTTTCAAGTTGGATAATCCGGTTGTAAGGATCGGGATTGGGGACACATTTTACATACCTGGAAGAGGGCAATTGAAAGCGGCTAATAAGGATTTTTATTCTGTGCAACGATGGATAGATGTTTCAAGTGGATCTGACGGAGTGACAATCGCATCACCTCAAGGAGCGTTGTTTGAGGTAGGAGAGGTGGTAGATGAACGCAGGACGAACAAGGGCTACAAGACATGGATCGATAAGCCCTACCAATCATCTACCCTCTATCTCTATGCATTGAACAATTACTGGCATACCAATTTCAAAGCCGATCAGCAGGGAAAGATCAGGTTCGATTTGTATCTTGATTTCCACGGTCGTTTCGATTTTCAACGGTCGATGCGTTTTGGCGAGACTTGGACAGTGCCGCCCGTTCGATTCTGAAGTTCGGGTCAAAGGCGATTTTCCGTATCTTTACAGAGCTTGGGGCTGACCGGTTTTGACAGCTGGATGAATGGTTCTGTAAGCATGCCGAGCGTCGGAAGTCAGGCTCGATAATCACGGCTTTCAACCTTTAGTTGGCAACACCAACTACGCGTTGGCTGCTTAATCCAGAGGATTAACAGTTGACTGTCTCCCGGGGACCTGCTCACCCGTTCCTGAATCGGAGGCACCGCATGGTGAGTGAGCGGTACGCACGTTCCGGGCAAGCCGCAAATCCCTTCGGAACTACGTTGGCAAGTCGCCTGCTCCCGGCAGCTTGTCTGCCGACAATCAATAGGAAGCTAAGCATGTAGAAAGCGGTCCGATTCCCGGTTTGGACGCGGGTTCGACTCCCGCCAGCTCCACCAACAAACGCCCTTGATGCTAGAAGCATCGAGGGCGTCTTGCTTTTACCTGATACATGTCATGCCAGGCAAACAATCCTCTTCCTACCTTGGCCCTATG
>JBJSZR010000563.1:0-6861 GCA_046090385.1 Bacteroidota bacterium | reverse complement strand
CTTCGGTGGCAATTCCGCGGTAACAGTAACAGCTTCAGGAGGAACCGCTCCATACACCGGTATCGGAGTCTTCACTACTGTTGCCGGTAACTATACTTATACTGTGACAGATGCAAACGGCTGTAGTGCAGTTGCTAACGGATCCATCAATCAACCGCCACAGCTGTTAGCCACATCCGGTTTCAATCCGATACCATGCACTGGGGCATCAACGAGTGTTTCAGTCACTGCCGGAGGAGGTACTGCTCCCTATGCCGGAATAGGAAATTTCTTACGCACCGCAGGCCCATACTCTTTTATCGTAACTGATGCCAACGGATGTACCACCACTGCCAGCGGTAATATTCCTCAGCCTGCCTTGCTCACGGTCACTGCTCAATCAGGAATCATATTGTGCAATAGCGGCACGACATCCATCATTATAAACGCGGCAGGAGGGACATCGCCGTATAATGGAACAGGGACTTTTACTGTTCCTGCTGGAAACTATTCCTATACGGTTACGGATGCGAACGGCTGTACAGCAAGTACATCACAATCAATCAGCCACCCAACCTCTCTGATTGCAACGGTCACAACCGGAAGCATCCTCTGCTTCGGGGGAAATACTACAGTGTCTGTATCGGCAACAGGAGGTACGGCTCCCTACACAGGCACCGGCCTTTTTACACGCCTGGCAGGTGTTTATTCTTTACCAATAACCGATGCGAACGGATGCTCTACAACTGTTTCAGGCACGTTAATACAACCGACAGCATTGGTTACGAATTCTACTCAAGGCACCATATCATGCAGTGGTGGCTCTACAACAGTCCTTGTAAGTGCAACAGGAGGCACGGCTCCATATCTTGGAGTGGGAATATACAACGTAGGAGTAGGTGCCTACAGTTATCAAGTGACCGATGCAAATGGCTGTACATCGAATGTTGTCGGTTCAATCTCTCAACCCACGCAGTTGACCGCCTCCTTGTCTTCATCCTCCATAAACTGTTTCGGGGGACAATCGGTCATAACGATAAATGCATCAGGTGGCACAGCCCCCTATTCAGGCACGGGGACTTTTTCAAGACCTTCGGGATCCTATACATTCAACATCTCCGATGCCAATGGCTGTTCAACAACATCGAGCGTACTTGTTTCTCAGCCCAATCCGCTTTCGGCTTCAGTAAATACTACGCCTGCAACGACAGTAGGAGGTAATAATGGTTCAGCAACTGCAAATGTATCAGGTGGTTCACCGGCATACACTTACAGATGGTCGAATAATTCAACCTCAGCCACGGCAACAGGTTTGACAGCAGGCATCTATACTGTGACAGTGACTGATGCGAACGGATGCACAGTGACTGCTGCAGCATCTGTCGGTGACCCCAGTTGCAATCTTACACTGATCATCACGGGAACAGATATTCCCTGTTTTGGCGGAACCACTGCTGTGAATGTTGTCGCTTCAGGTGGTACTCCTCCATACACGGGGGCTGGCAGTTTTGTGCGTAGCGCAGGTCCTTTCAGCACCACTGTAACCGATGCAATCGGATGTAGCGCTGTGGTTTCCTCAACGATACATCAACCGGCACAGCTGATTGCTGCAGCATCCACAAGTAACATTGGCTGCTATGGAGGAACTTCTAGCGTGAATATCTCTGCCGTGGGCGGTACGATTCCATATTCCGGCACAGGATTGTTCAACCGAAATGCCGGTGCCTTCTCGTATATTGTTGAAGATGCTAACGGTTGTAGTGATACTGTAAGCGGAAACATACTTCAACCTGCCGCTATTTCCATATCCTCCTCTTCTGGAAATATCGCATGTAATGGCGGAAGCACTACGGTAATCATCAATGCAAGCGGAGGAACACTACCTTACTCCGGCATAGGAACATTCACTCGTACAGCCGGAAACCACCCTTTCACTGTCACCGACGGAAACAGTTGTTCGCAGACAATAAATGTACAGCTCAACCAGCCCGACAGGCTCATTGCGGATGCAGGAATCAGCGGTGACTACTGCAGGGCAACCTTGATTTCCTTAGGTGGAAATCCGACCGCTCAAGGAGGGACAAGTTCCTACACATACCAATGGACGCCGTCAGCCGGACTGAATAATAACACCTCCTCCAATCCAACCACAATTATCAATCAATCCACTGTCTACCAATTGGCGGTGACCGATGCAAACGGGTGCAGGGCTACTGATTCCATTGTGATGCGAGCCACTGGACCGGTAACACCTACCATATCCTCCACAGGATTCTGTAATGGTTCCGGTTCGTTATTGGTTTCAAATGCAGATCCTTCGTATAGTTTTACCTGGAATACCGGCGAATCTTCCAGATCCATCACAGCCTTCACTCCCGGAACTTATATAGTGACGGCCAGCGATTCACAAGGATGCTTCGCAAGTGGCAGTATTCAAATCTCGACAGCACCGAATTGTGATGGATATCTCCTCATCAGCTCTCCGCTGAGCGTAAACCTTTTCGATACGATCGGAGTGGTTGTTTCCATCAGGAATGCTGACAGGATTTTCTCCGTATTCACCGCTGTAGGTTTCGACACCACATTGCTTCGGTTTGTAGGTGGAACACCCTACAGGCCATTCGGGTCAAGCACGAATGTTTCTGTAGCTGTTCAACAGGGATCGAATGTCCAATTCGGCGTTTATCAATCCTTCGGATCACCCGCATTCAATGGCAGTGCCGATCTATACCTGATCCGATTCGTGGTGGATCCGCTGGACTCCACCATCAATTTGAACACAAACCTGACACCATATTTGAGCACATTGTTCACCCTCTCGAACATCAATGTGACAGACAGTGCCGGTATCAGGCCTGCTTCATTTCAACAAAATACATCTGACTCCACGACCACTTTCATCTATTACTTTGTACCGGTATGGCCAGGCGACCTGGATAACAATAACAGATCGGATGTGGCCGATGTCCTCCCAATCGGTTACTTCTTCAATGCAACAGGTCCCTCACGGCAGAACGCGTCAACAGCGTGGATTGGACAACCTGCTCCGCTCTGGGGGATTGACCGAAGCGCTCTGAATGGAAGTGCATACAAGACTTTCGCAGATGCAAATGGTGACGGTTTCATAAACCTGAGTGATAAATCACCGATCCTGCAACATATCGGATCTCAACATGCGCGAATGGCCAGACCTCCTTTCCGCTCCATCGAATCCTTTGCCCCTCCGCGAACACAGCCTGTCCTGTCCATCAATCTCGCAGACTCTTCCTTACTAAGATCATCATTGCCTTACACCGAGCAGGCAGTCATTTCCATCGGAGATGCCATCATTCCTTATGTAGACCTTTACGGAGTGGCATTCGATCTTTATTTCGATCCTGCTTTCGTGAATACTTCCTCTATTGTTGTCAATTTCAACGGATCCGTATTCGGAAATCTGAACAGCGACTTCATTCAGGTAACCGATACCAGTGATATTTCATCCGGAAGACTCAGTATCGGAATGACACGTTTCAATAACTCACCGGTTACTGCTTTCGGGGGACCCCTCGTCTCGGTTGGATTCCCCATAACCGCATCAGCGCCCAATGGCTGGTTCGTTGTTGACATGAATCCGATTACAGCGAATGATGAAGTCGGTTTCAGGCACTCCGTTGTCGATCAAGACGACTCGTTGCTGATATCCGGACTAGTTTCAGCGGGTACAGCACCTGAACCGTTCTCATTCGATGTATTCCCCAACCCCACTACAGGTTCGTTCACCCTCCGTATGAACCAGAGCTTTATGAAACCCGATAATGAAATCAGGGTGATTTCCATGATTGGACAAACAGTTTTTGAAACCCTGTTAACAGAGCAGATTACCAGCATTAAACTGGGCGAGAGTGTAACCAATGGACTCTACGTGGTATTGATCAATGATAATAGTGGAAAAGTGATAGGACAACGCAGAGTCGTTCTTCAACGGTGAAGATTCGAAAAAACGCTAAAATGTGGCTTTTCTAAAGACAAGATCCTTGTTCCTAGAACAATTGCTCCTTGCCCCCTAAGGTCCTAAAGCGTACCTTTGCCACCCCAAATAGCCATGGAGCAGCGTAACGTAAAAATCTTCTCAGGCACCTCTTCCCATTACTTGGGGGAGCAAATCGCCACTTCTTACGGACTTCCTCTTGGCGAGGTCCATGTAACGAAGTTTTCTGACGGAGAATTTTCACCCTCCTTCAACGAATCTGTCAGAGGTTGTGATGTTTTCATCATCCAATCCACATTCCCTCCGAGTGACAATCTGATGGAATTGTTACTGCTGATTGATGGCGCAAAGCGTGCTTCGGCTCACTACATCACTGCAGTGATTCCTTATTTCGGTTTTGCTCGTTCTGACCGTAAGGACAAGCCAAGGGTTGCCATCGCTTCAAAGCTGGTCGCAAACATGTTACAGGCTGCGGGCGTTACGCGTATCATCACAATGGATCTGCATGCACCACAGATCCAGGGCTTTTTCGATATCCCAGTGGACCACCTCGAGCCTTCTTCATTGTTCGTTCCTTACATCCAATCGCTCAACCTGCAAAATCTCACATTCGCAGCACCGGATATGGGTGGTGTGAACCGTGTGCGTGGATATGCCAAGAACTTCAATTCCGAGATGGTTATTTGCGATAAGCACCGCTCAAAGGCCAACCATATTGCAGAAATGACGGTTATAGGTGATGTTGAAGGACGAGACATCATACTTATCGATGATATCGTTGACACTGCAGGAACTTTAACCAAGGCAGCCGATATGTTGTTCGATAAAGGTGCCAACAGCGTGAGGGCTTTTTGCACACACCCTGTATTATCCGGTAAAGCGTATGAAAGGATCGAGGAATCAAGATTGACTGAACTGGTTGTCACAGACACCATACCCCTCAAACATGATTCTCCGAAAATCAAAGTGTTGAATTCCGCTGAACTTTTCGCACGAATCATCCGTCGCGTTTATGTTTACGAAAGTATCAGTGAACTCTTCCTCATGTAATCATCTGAATAGCATTCAAATCAATCAAACCAAACAACTAAAAAAACAGTAAAATGAAGTCTTTAACAATCAACGGTGACTTGAGAGCAGCTCAGTCGAAGCAGGAACTAAAAAAACTGCGAGCAGAGGGTAAGGTTCCGTGTGTGATCTACGGTGGAAAAGAACAAGTCCACTTCAGCACACCGGCGCTCGACTTCCGCCACCTTGTGTACACTCCTGAAGTTTACACGGTCAATCTTAACGTAGGTGGTAAGACCTACAATGTCGTCATGAAAGACATCCAGTTCCACCCGGTGACTGACAACTTGATGCATATCGATTTCATGGAACTTTCTGACGACAAAGAAATCAATATGGATATTCCTGTGAAGATCACAGGGAATTCAGTCGGCGTTCGTGCTGGTGGTATTCTGGTAAATAAATTACGGAAACTGAAAGTGTCAGCTCTGCCAAAGCATCTGCCCGACTTCATCGAGGTAAAAATCGATGATCTGAACATCGGGGACGATGTACGGGTAAGAGATCTTTCAATGGAAGGCGTCACCTTCCTGGATACAGCCAGCAATGTTATAGCTGGTGTGAAAACTACCCGCGCCGTAGCAGCCGCTGCTCCGGCTGAAGCTGCAAAGCCTGGCGCTGCTGCACCAGCACCTGCAAAAAAATAATCCCTAGCGGTCAATCATTTGAAACGCTCCGTACATACGGAGCGTTTCTTTTTTCACTTGTTGTTGAATGCCGACATTGTTCGATCGATACCGATGGTCACAAAACTCTGAATGATCTGGATGGACTTTTCAATGCGCTCAGCAAGTGCGTCCGATTCCGCCTTCGACCATTCGCCTAATACATAATCGACTTGTTTCCCTTTGGCGAAATCGCTTCCGATGCCGAAGCGCAAACGTGCGAAATCCTCCGTTTTCATGGTCTCGATGATGTCCGAAATTCCGTTGTGACCTCCTGCGCTACCCTTCTTTCTTACACGCAGTGTACCGAAAGGAAGTGCGAGATCATCTGTGATGACCAAAAGACTGTGCATCGTGATTTTCTCGGCCTGTAGCCAGTAATTTACTGCTTTGCCACTCAAATTCATGAAAGTCGTCGGCTTTATGATTACGACCTGTTTCCCTTTGAATCTTGCATGACAGACATTGGCAAGTCTGTCAGAGATGAAAAGTTTGGAAGAGTCAGATCCCTCGTCAACGGAGAGCTCACGGGCCAAAGCATCGGCTACCTTAAATCCGATATTATGACGGGTGTTTTCATACTCCGGACCGATATTCCCAAGACAAGCGATAAGGAATTTCGACATGCAACGAAGGTACGGAAATGAACGGGGTAAAGGGCCATCCAAGGCAGTGGCGCGATGACAGGAATTTGCTACATTTGTTATCAGAACCATACCCCATGAGAAAGACCACTACCATCCTAACCATCCTACTGAGTTTGTCGATCTGTTCTTCGGCCCAGTATAGTCTGGTCATCAATGAATTGGACTATGACCAATTCAATCCGTCCGCAGACTCAGCCGAATTCATCGAGTTATATAACAATGGAACTGCTCCTATAAACCTGTCTGATTTCATTGTCGTTGGAATCAATGGAGCGGCCGGCGGAGCTGTCCTGTACAGGACCTTCGTATTACCTACCTATCAATTGAATTCCGGCTCGCGGTATGTCATCTGTGGCAATGGCGGATTCGTTCCTCTTTGTAACCAGGTTGAGAATGTTTTCAGCAACATGATCCAAAATGGAAGTCCGGATGCTATCGCCATCCTGCATGTACCTGATTCCACTGTGGTAGATGCACTGAGTTACGAGGGTACAGTACCCGGCTATTCCGATGGCAATGGAGTACCGCTTGC
>JBJSZR010000562.1:0-1887 GCA_046090385.1 Bacteroidota bacterium | reverse complement strand
ATCAATTCCAAAATAAATGGTTTGGGGTCAAGACGGATTTCATCATTGATTGCACGAACCGTTCGAATAACCTCAAGAATATTATTTCCATCCACTTGGACGGCTTTCATACCATAACCTATACCTTTATCAATAAACTGTTTGCACCTGAATTGCTCATTAGAAGGAGTGGATAATCCCCAGCAATTATTTTCAATTGCAAAAATTACCGGTAAATCCCAAACAGCGGCGACATTCAAACTCTCATGAAAATCGCCCTCCGATGTTGCTCCATCACCTGAAAAAACAGCCGTGACAAGTCCATTCTTTTTCAGCAGATTTCCAAGTGCTATACCATCAGCTACACCCAATTGAGGTCCGAGATGGGAAATCATGCCGATGATCCGGTATTCCTGGGTACCGAAATGAAATGATCGATCGCGACCTTTGGTGAACCCGCCCGGCTTTCCCATCCATTGAGAAAAAAGCCGGTTCAATGGAATACACCTCGTTGTGAACACCCCAAGATTACGGTGCATGGGGAGGATGTATTCATCGGGCTCAAGAGCGAGGCCGAGTCCGACTGAAATAGCTTCCTGACCAATACCGGAAAACCATTTGGCTATACGGCCTTGACGAAGGAGCACAAGCATCTTCTCCTCGATCATCCGGGGCTTCAGGAGTTCTCGATAGGTCTGTTTTAACTGTTCATCGCTCCATCCTGAGCGATCGAAATGCATGAGGTCGTCTTGTGCTGCCATTTTCAAAACAAAAGTATGCAATCGGCACGCTATCTTTGGAGTATGTCAACAGCAATAATCGACTGGCAGTTGGTAACAGTGATCGCCCTTTTCGGCTTGGCGACAGGCTATATGGGATACCGTTTATTCGGAAAAAAGAAAAAGAAGGAAGGCTGCGAAAAATGCAATGACTGAAAAAGAGAAAAGGGGACGAAACGTCCCCTTTATCTTTTCAATACCTCTAAGAATTAATTAGTCTTGGGGCTGTCAACCTTAGTAGCTCCGCTGTCTACATTAGTAGCAGCTGGTGTAGCTTCAGCTGGAGCAACTTCAGTAGCAGGAGCATCAGCAGCTGGGGTTTCGGTCTTTGGTTCTTCGCTAGAACCGCAAGCTACCAGAGCGATTGAACCGGCAGCGAGGAGGGTAAAGAATACCTTTTTCATTTTTTGGTTTTTGTTAGGGTTTGTTATTTATGGGCGCAAAATTATCACTCTTCATTCATTCTTCAAGTGTTTTCTGAAAAAAAATTAACAATCTGTGTTAATTTCTTAGTCGGGTTGACTTTTTAGAAAAACATGGAAATTTATTGATTTTCAATGTTTTTTTTGAATCAGAAAGTCAAGAACTGTAAGAATGTGAGCCTTTCTACCTGAACTTATTCAAAAGGTTACATATTTCATCCAATTTCTATGACAGAAGTGCCCTTCAAAAGGAATACCTCTTCCCTATTACTTCTTAACTTTAGAGCTTTATGAAGCGGATTCCTGTCTCCTATCGCCTGCTTTTGGGCAAATGTTTGTTATTGATGGGATTTTACACCCTGCTACGGCTACTTTTCCTGCTTTTCAACAGCACCGACTACGCATCTTCCAACACCTCCGACTTATTACTGGCTTTTCTTATCGGTTTGAGGTTCGATCTTGTCGCCATCACCATCATAAACCTTCCTACAGCGTTGCTTCATTTCGCACCTGAGGGACTCTTCAGGACCCAGAAATGGCAACAGATCCTCTTCATCTTGTTTATCCTGTTGAACATACCTTTTCTTGCTGCTAACCCAGGCGTACTGGAGGCCGGACACGAGCGTGAGGACGGCGGCGGCGGCGGCCAACCCGTCGCGCGCGACGATGGGCCACCGCAGCATCGTCCAGAGCAGCGCCGCCATTTG
>JBJSZR010000561.1:0-4165 GCA_046090385.1 Bacteroidota bacterium | reverse complement strand
GACTTCCGAATTAGGTATACAGGAAATCACTGTTAGCGGTACGGTAATCCGTCAAAAGTGAACCCGAAGGTGGGTTGGGCCGACCAAATGAACCAGGCTCGGCGAACTGTCCGGCGTGCAGGGCGATTACGACGAGTGTATCCTTCAATGGCGGTACGATGGTATAGTTGAGGAAATTGCCAGCCGGTGGACAGTTGCCACATTTGAAACCAGTCCATTCTTCCATTAGCACCTTACGGAAGGGCACGAAATTGTTCCCTGAAAAATCGAACATGTGACCATTGATCACCAAGGTGTCGGCAGAAAAATAAGTGAATGTATCACCGTTAAGTATGATGGTTGTGTCGCCCTTGTTGTCAGTGACCCCTGAGCCTCCGCCTTCAATATAGGGAGGCTCTACCTTATCGCACCCGATCATGATGCCGATAAGGAGAATCAGAATGATGTTTATCCTTTTCATGTGAAATATAGGTCAGAAACTGGAGGTGACAGATAAAGTGAGGCCGTTAGCCGAAGGGACATTCCTGCAGACGCCTCCTACACACAGGATACCTGCGCGCTGGCGACCATAACCGATCGTAACCCGGTTCGAACCTCTGGTGTAACCGGTTTGTACCGTGTAATAGTGAAGCTGCAAACTCTGATCGGGATTTCCATAATTGTACTGATCAAATACCGCCACGAACCAATGAGGGGCGACCGTATATTCGGCAAGCAACAATGCCCAACTCCCTTGATCCTGATCAGTAAGGAGCACCTGGGCTTCTGTACGGATACTTTTCTTGGGTGTGATCCGATGCTGTATCTCCAACACACCGATGTGTGATCGGACGATTCCAAAACCATCACGTCCTTCGATCACCTCCTTGTTATAGGCCTGTCGCATGTAAGTGAGAATGGCGCGAGTCTTCTTATTGAGTTTCCTGTCGATTGTTATGTTGAAGTCTTCGTAGTACAACTCCTCTCCGATACTGAAAAAGGATGTCTTATAGCCAAGCGAAGTGTCTACTCCGGAGGTTATGGGGTCTTCGTGGATGGATTGAGTACGGGAATAGTTGAAGGTGAAATCGGTGCCGTAAGGACCAGCCAACTTATGTTCTTTTGACCAATGACAGAATACCTCTCCCTGCACACCGAACTCACCGTTGAGTTGCGTTGCGTACGGGTAATAAGCGGCAAGCAGGTAGGTATGGTTCTTTGTGATGACCGGCATGTAGTTTATCAGGAGACTGTTGATGATAGCATTCCTGTCGCTCCGGTAATTCATATTGTCAAGCCATTTTGTTCCAACGGTTATACCAAGCCCCTTTTTGGTATAACCCAGATTCAGGTAAAGTGCCTGACCATCTTTGAAGATATACTTGTTTGCTTCTGAGGGATCGCCTGATTTGAAGACGTACTCGGTGTAAGCAGTAAAGCCTCCTCTGGTGAAGGAAAGACGACCGCCACCAGTTGCTACGTTTTGAGGCAAGATATAGGTGGGATCATCGTCCTTCTGATATTTACTTACGAAACTGCCACCCAGAATCCATTGCGATTTCCTGGACTTCTCAGGGCTGATGGATTCATTCAGATTCCATTCTGTATCAAAGCCACGGACAATGCCGGCACCTTTCGACCAGAAGTCCCGTTGCTTTCCCACAAGACCCTTGAAAGTAACGCCGTTGAGCGGAGTATATTTAATACGTAAACCGTCGATTGAGTTATCGTAGCCCAGGCCCCATTCGTTATAAGTTCGTAGCGCCATACCCATACCGAATTGCTCGTAAAAATTACCAGCAGTTATTTCAAGTTCATTGTTACGGTAGGTGAGGAACCGGAACGGAATACCATTCCCTTCGTACCTTTTGTCGTAGCCCAGGATGGGATTGAGGTAGGCTTCATAACGCAAGCCAGCAGAGAAATTATCTTTTTCGTATGTGAAGTTCGTAAAGCCGTTGAACAGCATCTGCTCCGGAACATCAGGCGCACGAATTGCTGAATCTGTGCGATAATACTGGGCATCCAACTGAGTATTTCCGTGTATGGGTATATCTGTCAACGATTGTGAGCTGGATTTCAAGCACGACAAAAGGAATACCGATACGAAGGCGGTGAATAAGACAGACCTGCTCATTTCGTCTCGCCCGACGGTGCGCCGGCGGCCGTTTTCTTTATCACTTCATAAAGCTCCAATTCATTACCCTCGGCAAAACCGACATGCTGCCAAACGATTTCACCCTTGCCGTTCAATACGAAAGTATGAGGTGGCATATTCACATTCATAGCTCTTTTGAGGTCAGCATTGGGGTCGATGTACACTTCAAAATCCCAAGCCCTGCCGTTCACCATAGGCGCTACCCTGTTCATGGTACGCGCATCATCTAGTGATACTGCTACCACTTTGACACCTGTCTCTTTTTGCCAATCAGAGTAGTATTCATGGATGGCATTAAGCTCTTCTATACATGGCTTACACCAGGTTGCCCAAAAATCGACGACCATCGGCTTGCCATCGTTGGACAGTTCATTGAAATTGAAATTCTCACCTGACAGCGCTTTTACGGTGACGTTGGGAAGAGTCCTTCCCTTATCCTGTGCATTCACTGTGAAAGAAGCTGCGAAAAGCAGGCACAATATGGATTTGCGAAGCATGATCATTTTGGAATTGATTACAAATTAAAGAAATAACAGCCTCATTCACCATAAATCGGACCAAATAAGATGTTCACGAACAAGGGTTCTGTTTTTTGAAAAAAAGTCTTAATTTTGATGTCCTTACCGAATACAAAACGAACCAACCAAAATCAATCCAAACCAAAATGAAAAAACTATTACTTGCCCTATTAATCTGCTCCGGATTATTTGCGAGCAATGTCGCAAATGCTCAATTGCCGGCAGGAAATATTGCGCCGAATTTCACTGGAACAGATCTGAACGGTAACACCTGGGATCTTTATTCCATTCTTGATGCGGGAAAAACAGTGTTCATCGACGTTTCTGCTACATGGTGTGGCCCTTGCTGGAGCTACCATACCTCCGGTCGACTTGAATCCCTTTACAATACTTACGGCCCTCCTGGAACCGATGAGATCATGGTGTTTTTCATCGAAGGCGATGCTACGACCACTTTGGCTGATTTGCAAGGTACTGGATCGAATACACAGGGTGACTGGATCTCAGGAACTCCGTATCCTATCATCGACGATGCTTCTATCGGAAATCTTCTTGACATTAGTTATTTCCCGACCATTTACATGGTTTGTCCGGATCGCATCATCAAAGAAGTAGGCCAGTTGACCTCTGTGGCTGCATTCATGACCCAGAAGAATGCCAATTGTTACTCCGCTACCGAGGTAAATGATGCGGGTGTCACCAACTCCATGACCGTTCTGAATGGAACTCTGGCTTCATGTAATCCTGTTGATGTCAGCTACCGTTTGTGCAATTATGGCACTTCTCCATTGACTAGCGCCACCATCAATCTGGATCTAGGCGGTACTCCTTCCGGATCATTCAACTGGACGGGTTCTTTGAACACTTACGAGTCAACCGTTCTGACCTTCAATGGAGTCAATCCTACGACTACCGGAACAGTTGTAGCAACAGTAACCACCGCTGACGCAAACGGATCCCCCGATGTTGTGACCGCAAATAATTCCCGCTCGGTCAACGTGATCAAATTCTCCTCCGTAGGCACCTCGCTTTCACCACAGAACTTCTCTGTCACGACCTTCCCTCCTGCAAACTGGCTACAGCTCACCCCTACCACAGGAGCCATATTTCTCCGCAGCGCCGCGGGTAATGGAAATGCAGGTTCTGCAAAAATGGATTTCTGGACAGCTTCCAACGGAAATACGGATGTCCTGCAACTTCCTCAGCTTGATCTGACAGCCATAAGCAATCCTATCATGACATTTGACATTTCACATGCACGCTACCAAACATCGAACGATGCGGTTCGCGTAAAAGTCTCTACCAATTGCGGCTTGACTTGGATGACCCTCTATAACAAAGCAGGTCAAGTGAACAACATATGCACTTATTGACATTGAAAAAAGTTCAAAGTATAAAGCAATACGTATAAATCAACATATATATATATAGTATCTAGAAGTTGAACTAGAAAGTAAAATGTACAAAGAAGCTCGTATAACGTGCCACCATACAACAATATCAATAAGCA
>JBJSZR010000560.1:0-2410 GCA_046090385.1 Bacteroidota bacterium | reverse complement strand
CGAACTCTTTCGGATGTGGCGTGAGAATGCAATTTTCAGGTAACCTTTCCATCCACGCTCGCTCATTAGAAAGTATATTCAATCCGTCTGCATCAATCACAACCGGTCCATGATGCGACGAGAGCAATCTGAAAAGTATTTCATGAGCAGATGAATCTGTACCGCAACCGGGACCGAATCCGACAGCATCGTAATTTTCAAAATAGATTTCCTTTTTTGAAGTTTGATACATGGCTTCAGGCACTGAGGTCTGAAGGATATGTTCACCGTCAGAAGGTGCTGCAACCGTCAAAAGTCCGATACCGGTGCGTAGCGTAGCCTTTGCAGACAGCACCGCAGCGCCATATTTGCCTTTCCCACCTGCAATAAGAAGCCCATGCCCATAAGTGCCTTTATGAGAGAATCTTTGGCGCACATGGAACCTTTTTTCCACCTCCGATTCATCAACCGACCAATAGTCGGATTCTATGGAAGTAATGAATTGCCGGTCAAGTCCGATATCCAAAATATGCCAACGACCTACATATACACCCGATTCAGGAAAAAAGAAGGAAAGCTTCGGTGCATGAAATGAAAGGGTATCTTTTGCAAAAACTACCGGATCAGAAATCGAAGGGATCTTATCTGCCTCCAAGCCTGAAGGCAGGTCGATTGAAATGACATCCGCCCCTGAAGCATTTATTCTTTCGATAGCAGAAGCATAGATTCCTGAAAGCCGGCGAGTGATACCGGTTCCAAACAAAGCATCGATCCACAATTCTCCGGAGCCAGCTACTGGAAGGGAAGAAATATCGGTTACCTCCTTCAATAAGATGCTTGGATAATCCTTCAACCTTTTCAGATTTTCAGAAAGATCCGCTGACCTTGAATCCAAATGACCAAAAAGGTAGGTATGCACCGATAAACCTGTTTGACTTAACATTCTTGCCAAAGCGATACCATCACCTCCGTTGTTTCCAGGACCACAAAAAATCCGCACTATCTGATCATTGAACCTGTTGGATCGTATCCAATGAAAGCAACTCGATGCCGCGCGTTCCATCAGATCGATGGACTTGATCGGCTCCGACTTCATTGTTTGAAGATCAGCTTCGCGGATCTGAGATGCAACCAGGATCTTGCTCATGAACGATTTTCAAGCAAGACGACTTCTTTTCCGCTTCCGTTCAAATGATCTCTTAGAAGTGAACCGTCGCCGTGTAGGGTGAATATCGTTCTAGCTCCGGAATCCGCAATGACTTTAATCAGTCCTATCCAATCGACATGGTCACTGATAGGCAATACCCTGTCACAACGATAGTAGGACTTTTTCCAACCGGTTGCAAAAACCTTTAAAGCGCCAGGATGGCGATCATAGCGGATGAAAATTCCTGGAGGTAACAGCAATACACCGTCACTATCGCGCATAAAATCTTTTCTGGCATATGGTCGCCAATTCCCCAGTTCTATTCCGGCTTTTTCATAAACCGAGTGGTATCCCATCAACATCGGATGAACATGTACATTTCTGTAAGGTGCGAGATCATGCAGAAGACGCGTGATACGCTGCGCCTTCCCGACTGAATAGGCTCCTATCACAAGCGGAACGTTTTCATCCAGCAGTTCAGCAAGTGCGAGTTCAGGTTCGGGATGACTGTAATCAGGATGCGCAAAGGTGGTTTCGGTAATCAGGTAATCACATCTGACAGTTTCATACTTTTCACAGGTGGGGTCATGTTGAGTCTTGAAATCACCTGTATAAAGATACCTCTCACCGTTGAATTCCATCAGGATCTGAGCGCTGCCAAGGATATGTCCTGCGGCGTGAAACGTGACTATGACATCTCCAAGGTTGAATGGTTCTCCAAATGCAACCGGTTCATGCCTTGCTTTCAGTGCCGATCCGTAACGGTGATCCATGATGGCCCAAGTCTCATTCGTGCAGTAAATGACATCATGATTCGGCAAAGCGTGGTCGCCATGCGCATGAGATACGAGAGCAACTGATACCTTCCTGGAAGGGTCGATATGAAAACCACCGATGGACGAAAAAAGTCCGCTCTTCTCATAAGAAAGTAAAGATCCGATAACCTTCATGAAGCTTCCTTCGGCCGCAGGTCGTGTTTCAATTCATCCATAAGTTCCTCGTGAATGGAAAGAACTTGTGGTAAAACCATATCAGTCTCACCGTTTCTGATGATGAAGCGTGACCGTATGATCTTTTCCTCATCCGGCAATTGACTGGCTATGACCCTTCGAATGTCAGCAACGGACCGTTGATCGCGGTTACGAATCCTGTTGATCCGTAATTCTTCTGGAGCAACGATCGTGATAACGGCATCACAATCCTTATCTGTATTGCTTTCAAAAAGGATGGCAGCCTCCTTCATGAGGTAGGGTGCTGAACGATGCAAGGCCGCCCATTCCTTGA
>JBJSZR010000559.1:0-767 GCA_046090385.1 Bacteroidota bacterium | reverse complement strand
CCATGAGGGAAAGAACCTGTTCAACCATACAGCCAATTTGCCGTTAGTCGTCATGACGATATCACGCTTGCGACTATTTACCGCCGATAAGATCCGTTCGGCTACTTCACCGGCAGTCATCATCTTGTGCTCATCGCGCGGAGATTCACCTTGAACGGAACCATCGGCTGACAAAGCCGATTGACGGATATTGGATGAGGTGAAACCGGGGCAAGCAACCAAAACATGCAGACCCTTTTTCAGATTCTCTGTGCGCAACGTCTCCATAAATCCCTCCATGGCGAATTTCGAAGCAGAATATCCGGTACGTCCGGGAAGTCCTTTTTTTCCGGCTATGGATGAAACACCCACTACGCTGCCTTTTACTGCAAGCAGATGAGGAAGCGCAAACTTGGTACAATAAACAGCACCCCAGAAATTGATATCCATCAACTGTTTCAAAACAGAAAGTTCAGTTTGCTCGAATAAAGCACGCATGGACTGGCCGGCATTGTTGATCAACACATCAATTCGGCCGTAGCGCCCATAGGACTCATCCACGAAACGTTTGCAATCCTGCTCTTTACTGACGTCACCTGTGATGGCAAAGGACCTTACTCCTCGAGATTCGAGTGAGCCGACCAATTGTTCAAGACGTTCGGTGTTACGGGCCATCAGGCAAAGACTGGCACCTTCACGTCCGAAGACCTCGGCCATTGCCTTTCCGATTCCGGAGGATGCGCCTGTGATCAGAACGACTTTACCTTGCATTTTCATGAAGGGAACAT
>JBJSZR010000558.1:0-4090 GCA_046090385.1 Bacteroidota bacterium | reverse complement strand
CATCATGCCTGATTTTTTTGATACTGGTTTCACTATCGGTTTCCGCACAATTCAAATTCAAACCTTTGAACCCATCCGATCCTGCATTGCCGGAATGGGCCAGAAGCATGTATATGCCGAACCCCAATGTGTTCGAGATCGAACGCATGCGCGAAGATTATTACAAATCTCATCAGATCGAAGAAACCGACTACAACGCTTATTACAATCATTGGAGAAGATATGTCCAGCCTTTCGTTCGCGATGATGGTTCTATTGGCACCTATCAGTCGTCGGATGTGGAGAAATCCAAACGCTCAACATCCACATCTTTTTCACCATGGAATTTCGTAGGGCCGGAGGTGAATTATCGTCGAAGGAATTCGGCTTCCGATCCTGTCATTCCTATTTCCTGGCATGCAAATGTTTATTGCATAGACAGAAGCATCACCGATCCGAATGTCTTATACTGTGGAACGGAGAATGGCGGTATTTACAAAACGACTGATCGAGGCTTATCCTGGCAGTATAAATCTTTGAATTATGATCAAGTCACTGTCAACGCTATCGCCGTTGATCCTGCTGATGAGAACGAAGTTTTGTGCTGCGCTGATGGCCGTCTTTTCAGGAGCGTGGATGGCGGAGATACATGGACACGCGTTACGACTGGATCATTCGGAAATCGCACGTTCAACATCTGGCAGATCCTTTATCATCCTTCGAACACATCGCTGGTTTTCATCGCAGGTGAGGATAGTTTATACCGATCAACAGATGGGGGTTTGAATTGGCGGGGTGTTTATTCCGGAGAATGCCAGTCGGTGGCATTCAACCCGCTCAATAGCGCCGTGGTTTATTCACTCCGCTATGATCCTTCTGCCAAGATTCCATATTTCCAGAAATCACTCGATACGGGTCTCACATTTACGCCTAAGCCGACCGGTTGGTTCAGCGTGCCTCCCGCGGATGCGGGACTGATTGAGAGTTTCGGAGGCCGTATTGCAGTTACGGAGGCTGACACATCCAAAGTATATGTGTTGCTGGTAGGAAGCAGTCAATCGACTGCTCAGTTACAATTGAACGGTCAGATCGGTATCTATCGAAGCGATGATGGTGGTGAGACCTGGTCGCTTCCTCACGGATTGATCGGTGCACCGTATAACCAGACCACGCATCCTAACATGATGACTTTTGATGGTGGCAACTCGACCTACAACCAGATCTACTACAATACCACACTTGCGGTTTCCCAATTGAATGCGAACAGGATCCTGATCGGAGGCATGAGCATGTGGCGGAGCAATGATGGCGGTGCGACTTACGGTGCAGTGGGAGGCTATCTGGGAAGTGTCCGCTATGTTCACCCAGACAATCAGGAATTCAAGACCTATAAGACATCTCCTACTACGGAGGAGATATGGGTCACCAGTGATGGAGGCATCAATTACTCCACCAATTTCATGTTTTCGCATACTGCCCGGAATGTCGGTATTTATGGCGCCGCTTATTGGGGTTTTGACCAAGGATGGAATGATGATATCATGGTAGGAGGCCGCTATCACAATGGTAATGCAGCGAGAAGGGATGGCTATCCTGACGGAGAATTCATACAGTTAGGAGGAGGCGAAGCAGCTACCGGCTATGTCAATTACAGCAACGAAAAAAAGACCTACTACAGTGATATCGATGGAGTGGTGCTTCCGGATTCGATCAATGGATATGCCACCTCTTTCGGAATGGATACCGATCCCAATGAAAGCTATGTGGACAACTCCAGCTCACGTATACTTTTCGATTGGGACTACTGGAATGTCGCTTATACCGGCAAGGATAATCAGATCCTTAAAAGCACTACCTCTGCTCAACAGTTCGCTACGTTACATACGTTCGGCACCAATCCTTCCGATAAGGTTTATTGGATAGAGCAATCAAGAGTCAATACGGACATCATTTTTGTCCAGTTCGTAACCAATAACAGAAGTCAATTATGGCGAACGGTTGACAGGGGACTTACCTGGTCGCAGGTTACGGTTCCTCAATCGCGTCGAGAAATGCTGTTCACCTTGAGCGGTACCGATCAGAGCGAAATTTGGATCGCATATCCTACGGGATCAAACGGCAACAAGGTATACAGAAGCACGAATGCCGGAAGTACATGGACCAATATAACAACACCTGTACTTGATAATTATTCGATTAAGGCTTTTTGCCACCAGTTCGGTACGGATGGCGGAGTCTATGCAGCTACCTTCCATGGTCCGGTTTTCTACCGTAACCGTACTGCAACAGATTGGCAGACAGTGGGAGCGGATATCCCCGCTTCCAGTTACCCTCTGAGATCGGTTCCTTTTTATCGCGACAACAAACTCAGACTTGCGACATGGCAACTGGGCATTTGGGAAACAGATCTGTTTGAACCGTCAAATCTAATAGCGGATTTCTCTGCTGATTTCAAAGAGTTCTATTGTCCTGGTGATACGGTACGTTTTGTTCCCCACGCTGTCGCTTCTGCCAATGCTGTTTATGAATGGCAATTCCCAGGAGCATCACCTTCTACCTACACCGGTATGTATCCTCAGGTCGTTTATCAGCAATCAGGAGTATTTCCCGTCACTTTGATCGTTACGGATCAGGGAGCAAGTGATACCATAACCAAGTCAGGATTCATCCGTACGGTCCCTAACACCGGAGTTCTGGTGGCAGAGGATTTTGAAAATGGCAGTATCGATCCTTATTGGCGATTGAAAGGCCCCGTTGGTGCTGGTTCTAACTGGATAGTCACCAGTTATGCGAGTGGTTTTGGCATAGGAACCTATTCACTGGTGTATGATAATTTCAACATAGATATGGCAGGAGTAAGAGATGCCTTATGGACATCCAAGTGCGATCTGCTGAATTCACAGGATGCTGTATTGAAATTCGATGTGGCCTACTCGATGTACAACACCACTTATTCCGATACATTGGAGGTGGCTGTTTCAGATGATTGTGGAATCACTTTCAGTACTGTGTATAGAAAGGGAGGAATGGATCTTGCAACAGCCCCGACGAATTCCAGTGCTTTGTTCGTGCCTTCTGCCAGCGAATGGCGGACAGACTCGGTCATATTGACCAACTTTGCAGGAAGTCCTGAAGTAATCATCGCTTTCATCAATGTTGGCAGATTCGGACAGACGATTTATCTGGATAATATCGAAGTGAATTCAGTGATAAATACAGGATTTATGGATGAGGATCTTTCCAGTTTGAAGATCTCTCCTAATCCCTTCAACGACCATATCACAATCGTTTCACCCGGTCCGACTTCTTTGAAATCCGAATTATTCGATTTGACTGGAAGAAAAGTGGTTTCTATCGATTTCAATGGACGTTTCGAAATGGATACACACAGTTTGCCCTCCGGATCATACGTATTGCGTATTCTTTCCGAAAGCGGAAGATTTTCGCAGTACAAGTTGATCAAATGACAATTTTAGCACGTTTTGAAAATAGTCTTGATTCGTCATTTTTCCGACCTTAGCGCGCGATGGAAATAAAACCTGAACTCCTGCAACGATTGGAGGCGTTGGAAAAGAAGTACAGCGCTATGGGCCAGGACCTGATGTCCTATCTTGATGGTCTGTTATATGCCGATTATCTTACCTATTGGGATTATATCCACGCCGATACTCTTTTGTCTTTGCAGAATCCGAAAACAGGATTCCCGGACGAGCAGATATTCATCATTTATCATCAGATCACCGAGCTTTACTTCAAGCTTTGCTTGAGCGAATTCGGTCAGATCAGCGATAAGCTGGACATCGGTGCCGAGTTCCTGCTTAAGCGTGTGAGCCGCATCAATAATTATTTCGAGAATCTGGTACGTTCATTTGACATCATGGTTGATGGCATGGAGGCGGAACAGTTTTTGAAATTCCGGATGAGTCTGCTCCCTGCCAGCGGTTTCCAAAGCGCACAGTACCGCATGATTGAAATATGTTCTACAGATTTCATCCGACTGGTGGATAAGGACGTCAGAAGCAAGTTCGAGGGGAATTCGTCATCCATTTCCGAGCAGTTCGAGCATATTTATTGGAAAGCCGGTGCAACAGAATTGGCTACAGGAAAGAAA
>JBJSZR010000557.1:0-2153 GCA_046090385.1 Bacteroidota bacterium | reverse complement strand
ACTTGTTCACCACGATAAGATGATTGTCTTCGTAAAGGACCCTTTCGGCGATGCTCATGATATGGCCGTTCGAAAATGAATCAAAGGATCAGTATTGCTCTTTTTCGTTAGGGAAGTCAAGAGATTTCACATCATGGATATATCTGGTAGTCGCCTGTTTGATATCATCATAAAGGTTCATATATCTGCGCAGGAAACGCGGATTGAACTCGTGTGTGATGCCGAGCATGTCATGCAGTACCAATACCTGGCCGTCAACACCATTACCTGCGCCGATTCCGATGATTGGCACATTCACCGAGTCGGCTACTTTCTTAGCCAATTCTGCCGGGATTTTTTCCAAGACGATGGAGAAGCAGCCCGATTCAGAAAGCAACTGTGCATCTTCCATAAGCCGATGTGCTTCTTGTTCCTCCTTGGCGCGCACTACATACGTGCCGAATTTGTAAATGGATTGGGGTGTAAGACCCAAGTGGCCCATTACCGGAACGCCAGCTGTGAGAATCCGTTCTATTGATTCTTTTACCTCACGACCACCTTCCAGTTTTACCGCATGCGCTCCGGATTCTTTCATGATTTTGATCGCTGAGTTGAGCGCCTCTTTGGAATTTCCCTGGTAAGAGCCGAATGGCAAATCGACTACCACTAGTGCACGCTTGACTGCACGTACTACAGAAGACGCATGATAAATCATCTGATCGAGCGTAATGGGTAAGGTCGTTTCGTGACCTGCCATTACATTGGAGGCGGAGTCACCCACCAGAATCACATCAACACCCGCATCGTCCAGGATTTTTGCAAAAGAGAAATCGTATGCAGTAAGCATGCTGATTTTCTCACCGCGTTTTTTCATTTCCTGCAAAGTATGGGTGGTGATCTTACGTTCTTCGTTCTTGGCTGTGGACATGATGGTAGGCCTGGGTAAGGAATGTCTGTTTTACCCTGCATTCAAAACTACGAATTAACAGGAATCTGCTACTTTTGTGGAATGAAAACCCGTCCGGTCTGCATTCTCATTTTACTTCTCTCATGGATGGGTTGTAGCGAAGAAATAGACATAACAGCCCCTTATGAGGAAACGGCAGCCGTTTTCGGGCTACTGAACCCGAATGATTCTGTACAGTATATCCGCATCAGCAAGGCGTTCCTGGGCGAGGGTAATGTCTATTTCATGGCACAACAGAACGACTCCATCAACTATCCTGATGAGCTGGAGGTACGTATGGAGCGCCTTACAGCCACCGGAACAGTAGCTGAGTCCTTTCAACTCACCAGAGTCGAATCCATTCCTAGGGATTCAGGCTTGTTTTATTACCCACGCCAAATCTATTATTCCACCAATCGCCCAATACGAGAGGATGGAAGCAAATACCGATTACTGTTACGTAACACCCGAACCGGCTATTCCGCAACCGCTACCACCGAGATCATTCCGGATATCAATGTGATTGCCCCTGCCAGTGGCCTGGACGTAGATTTTTCTACCAGATTGCAAACCACTTACAAGATCACAAGTACACGAAATGCTCAAATTTTTGATCTTGACATTGTGTTTAGATATAAAAACATATACCCCTCAGGATCAATAACATATGATAGTGTATTGATTTCATTTGCAGATGAGTTAGTAGATCCAAACTCGTTACAGACCATTGAATTCCCATACTACCGTCCCGACTTTTTCCTTGCCCTGAGCGCGCAGATTCCCGTAGAATCAGGCGTGCGCAGGCGGATTGATAATCTTCAAGGCGGTGTTTTGCCGCTCGAATTCCGTTTCTACGGAGGTACTGAAGACCTATATACCTATTCACAACTCACGGCTCCTTCGGGCAGTATCGTTCAAGAAAGACCTCTTTTCACCAATGTGGAAAACGGAGTCGGTCTTTTCACATCCCGCTTGATCAGGTCTGAATTCAGGACGATCTCTGCCGGTACGAAGGTGACCATCGACACCTCGGCACTGACACGCAACCTTAATTTCGAGTTCTGAAATCGTGTCGGATTGTCAGTTTTTTACCCTGGATTTTCCACTTTTTTTTTGATTCTGCCATTTTTACTGCCAGCAGTTGGGTGGCATATTTGTTGACTTTATCGGTTAACAAATTGAAAAATTAACCAACACTTAATAACAATGAGAAAAGTAATCGGAATCG
>JBJSZR010000556.1:0-2149 GCA_046090385.1 Bacteroidota bacterium | reverse complement strand
ATCTCAAGATCGTTTTTTGAGTTCTTGAAATACGTCCGGATGGATCTATTAGTGTGGTTGAAATCGACACGCGCGCTTCCGAACTCTTCATCGGTCCTGACCACTTGTCTTGCGTCAAGAAATCCAGCTTTCACCTTCCGGTGGCGGAAGTAGGAAGAAATCAATCTTGCAGATAAAAGTTCTCCGTGAGCACTGACGAAGTCAAGAGTCCGTAAGGATAATTCCCCGACAAGAAAAACTCCGTGCAGGGTATCATGCAATTGGGCAAAACGCTCCTCCAGAAAATCGTTCAGCTGTTTGTCTCTTATCAGCCCCAGATCTTTGACAGCTGCGTGATGACGATGTCGAACCCGATTGAATACCTCTGAATAGGAAGCATCGCGGTTCGCCGCCAACTTACACATTTTGATGAGGTCGTCGGTAATGCCGGTCATGGCAGAAACCACCACGCCCAGTTTTCGCTTGCCTGTCTTTTTAAGAAGTCCAGTAACGATTTCAAAAACACCTTGTATCCTGATCGGATCACCGACCGAGGTACCGCCAAATTTGATAATGATCATGAGCCACTAAATGAATCAAAATGGATACGATCCGTGGCGAAAAATGTTCTTTTTTCTTACGAATTGATCCAATTCGTCAATATACTCGCTCCTTGGGGGGTTAAAATCGACTCCGGATGGAACTGCACCCCTGCCATTTCCAGTTCCTTATGACGGAAAGCCATTATGTGTCCTTCTGGGCTTTTGGCCGTTATTGTGAGTTTTTCCGGAAAAAACGAAGGGTCGGCTACCCAAGAATGATAATGTCCGGTCATTATTCGTTCAGGTAAGCCCTTGAAAAGCACTTCAGTTTTGTCCACTATCTCAGTGGGACATGATTTTCCATGCAATACATTTTCGAGATTCAAAAGCCGACCTCCGAAATAGCTGATAATCGCCTGATGACCAAGACAGACTCCGAGTACAGGAATTTTTCCGGCAACGGTTTCAATAAAATGCATGAGTCCACCGGACTCCTCCGGCAAACCTGGTCCGGGAGAAATTACTACGCGGTCGAATTCGGACCATCTGGTTGTAAATGATTCATCATTCCGAATCACTTCCACCTTCACCTCAGCACTGACAGCTTCCAGCATGTGCAACAAGTTGTAAGTGAACGAGTCGTAGTTATCGAATAGCAATATTCTCACGGTACGGGGATGCTGAAGGAAACTTGTCGTACAAAAAAACGAAATTAGCGGGCATGAAAACCATCATCAAGACACAAGATGCCCCCTCGCCTATCGGACCTTACAGTCAGGCGGTAAGAGCCGGCAATCTACTCTTCGCTTCGGGAATGATCGCCATTGACCCCTCAACTGGTCGATTAAGTACGATCAATATCATCCAAGAAACCACCCAAGTGATGACCAACATCGGAAATGTGCTGAAAGCCGCCGGATTGGACTTTTCCGATATCGTAAAGACGACGATTTTTCTGAAGGATATGAATGAATTTTCAGCGGTCAACGATGTGTACAGCCGATATTTCAGTAACGACTTTCCAGCAAGAGAAACAGTCGAAGTCAGTCGATTACCAAAAGATGTAAATGTTGAAATTTCAGTTACGGCGCTGTTTCGAGAGTGAGATTCAACTGGAATCAATCCTATTCTCTACAAGTCCATGATCTGAAAGAGGCATTCTGAAGTTCGTCGGAATCGTCAGATCGTGCAATGTGGTATTCATAAAAATAAGAACCACCATCTTCTTGCAGTTTGATTTCCCGGATCCGCTTCATTGGCGTTTGAACTGTCAACTGTTCTGATCGTCCGTCCTTTGTGAAGTATGAAGTGAGATCGCTTTCCGGTTCCTCGCCATTGACGGCAACCAGCTCGTAGTCTTTTGCCAATCCCGCCGTGTCGGCAGGTGAACCGGGAAGCACTGAAACGACCTTATGACGAACACCATCTTTGATCACTCTGAAACCGAATCTGCGCTCATGATTCAAAGAGGATTTTATGCGAATCAATCTGCATCCTACATGTCCCAGCAATTCACGGAGTAACGGTTCATACTCGGCTGTACCATGGACGAAGTCGGAGAAAAATCCCTTCATGTCACATCCCGCAAAGTGCTCGACGAGAGAACAATAATCTGATTCCGCATAACC
>JBJSZR010000555.1:0-2461 GCA_046090385.1 Bacteroidota bacterium | reverse complement strand
AATATTTCATTGAGAACCAGAACAACCATGTCAATCCCCACGACGGTTTGTCGTTTGAAGAAAGTGCGAAGGTCATTAAAAGCCACGTGATCAAAGGCATTGAAAAAGCACGTAAGAACAAGGTTCCTGATCTGATCATCGATTTCATACGCACTCATCACGGTACATCAAGGCTACAGTACTTTTATCAGTCGTATATCAAGAATTTCCCGGATCAGGTTCCTGATGAAGAGTTGTTTCGCTATCCCGGACCGTTGCCCTTCAGCAAGGAAACGGTGTTACTGATGATGGCTGATTCTGTAGAAGCAGCTTCTCACAGCCTCAAGACAGCCGACCCGGCATCGCTTGACAGGTTGGTCGACTCAGTCATAGACCACCAGATGGAGAGTGGCCAATACGATAATGCGCCCATCACCCTGCGCGATATCCAGGTGGTACGCAAGCTTTTCAAGAAGATGTTGCTTAGCGTTTATCATACGAGGGTGGCCTATCCTGCATAATCGCATCCGATACCTTACCTTTGTTACTGCGATATGCAGCGATATTTCCTTCTCATTTCTTACGATGGAACCGCCTACCATGGTTGGCAGATCCAACAAAATGCAATCACGGTTCAAGGAGTCGTGGATCAGGCATTAGGAGTCTTACTGAAGTCGGAGGTGGAAACGGTGGGTTGCGGAAGGACGGATACGGGTGTTCATGCAAAGAGATTCTATCTTCATTTTGATGCATCTGATCCTATCGAAGACACTACCAGATTTCTGCAGTCATTAAATGCGATAATGCCGATTGACATAGCTGCGTATGAACTCATCCCATTGCATCCTGAAGCGCATGCCCGTTTCGATGCAACTGCACGTACGTATCAATATTATGTCACTTCAGTCAAGGACCCTTTTTCAGTGAACAGGTCTTTTTTTCTTCCACGTAACCTGGACATCGGTAAAATGAATTCAGCTGCAGGATTGCTGAAAAGCCACACTGAGTATGGTTGCTTCTTTAAAGGGCGGACTGATGAGCATACCACTCAATGCATTGTGACTCATGCAGAGTGGAAAATTGAGGATGGTCAAACAGTATTTACGATAACAGCGAATCGATTTCTACGGAATATGGTTCGCGCAATTGTCGGTACTTTAATTGAAGTGGGAGAAAACGATCTTGATATGGAGGGATTCATTTCGATTTTACACAGTGGCGATCGTTCAGAAGCAGGAAAGTCTGTTCCCGCTCATGGACTTTACCTGAATGACGTGCGTTATCCTTACATTTCACGATGAGCACAGACAAATCAACCGTATCAGGCAAAGCGATTGATGTGTCTGTCATCAGAAGGATTTTCCGTTTGACAGCGCCATATAAGAGTGTTTTTTATGCAGGCATCCTACTGACTTTGGTGATTGCGGTCGTGTCACCAATGCGACCCTGGTTGGTTCAATATACCATCGATAAATTCCTCTCAAAAGGAGATGCTGCAGGGATTCAACGGATGACCCTGTTGTTGGTTGGACTTTTGTTTTTTCAAAGTCTGCTTCAGTATTTTCATACTTTCCTGACCAACCAGCTCGGCCAAACCATCATTCGTGATCTCAGGGTCCGACTTTTCCGGCATATCACATTCCAGCGATTGAAATTCTTCGACCGGACGCCGATAGGAACGCTCATTACACGGAACATCAGCGATCTCGAGACCATAGCCGACATCTTCAGTGAAGGACTTATCGTAATCATCGGCGACCTGCTTACGTTGTTCTTCATTGTCGCTTTCATGTTCTTGATTGATTGGAAACTTGCTTTGATCAGTCTTTCTACCGTACCGTTCCTGATGATAGCGACTTACTTTTTCAAAAATGGCATCAAAGAGGCATTCCGTGAGGTGCGGACGGAAGTAGCAGCCTTGAACACCTTTTTACAGGAGCATATCACCGGAATGAGTGTGGTCCAGATCTTCAATCGGGAGAACCAGGAAATGGGCAAGTTCAAGGTGATCAACCGGCGTCACATGAAAGCACATGTTAAATCGGTATGGTACTATTCCATTTTCTATCCCGTTGTCGAATTGCTTTCAGCGGCCTCTGTAGGATTGTTGGTGTGGTGGGGGAGTCAGGGTGCACTCGAAGGGGTGGTAACCATCGGGAATGTGGTGGCTTTCATCATGTACATCAACATGCTATTTCGTCCCATCCGTGAGTTGGCGGACAAATTCAACACCTTCCAGATGGGAATGGTCAGCAGTGAGCGTGTTTTCAGGATGTTGGATGAAGAGGAGCGGATAAGTGAAACCGGTGACAAAAAGGTCGGGATTGGCTCTTTGGAGATACGTTTCAAAGGAGTTTGGTTTTCGTATGATGATCAAAAGCCAGACGAGGAGCCATCATGGGTTTTGAAAGACCTCACTTTCGATTTACCTGCAGGCACATCAGTGGCATTGGTCGGTGCTACAGGCGCAGGGAAATCATCC
>JBJSZR010000554.1:0-2180 GCA_046090385.1 Bacteroidota bacterium | reverse complement strand
ATCAAGTTGCTCGATATGGCGTTCCACTCTTTCAGGTCTTTGACAAACGATTCGCCTCCGCCCACTTCTGTTATCGGCTTTGAACGGTCGAGTTCTATGCTACAGAGTGTCACCATCACATTTTTTGACGGTCTGGTGATTTTTGGTGCTTGTCGCGTATAGGAATAAGCAAGTGTCGTGATTGTTTTTTCCGGGAAAGCCTCAGCGACTTTATTTACAAACCGAAGCAGCAGACCACTCGGCGAGCCCTCCTCATCATCTACTTGAGCGCATTTTTCGCAACGACAATATTCATAGTCATCATTCGGGCTCACTGACCAATAACGGACTGACGGGTGCGCCGCCATTTCCTTACGAAGAGTATCGATAACGACAGCCAACACTTCCGGATTTGTCAAACACAGTTGAGCATAGGGTTTACGCTCACCATTGATCAATCCGAAATATTCGGGATGTGATTCGAAATAGCTGGCAGGGGGTACCAGGCGACTGAATGTGTGAACATAATATCCTTTCCACTCCCCGTCTCTCCAATCGTCGGAGATGGTTGTGACTCTTCTCCAGGCTTTCACATCGGGATCTTCTGCCATAGGTCCGTTCACGATCCGGATTGATTTCGCCGGAATGTATGTGGAGTCCATCAGTCGAACAATCGTAGTGGATTCTTTGGGAACGAATTCTTCCTCTTTACTGAATTTTCGACAACCCAGTTGATCCTCCAAAAAAGCAGTCGCGGCATACACAACGCCGTTTCCCGGACCCCCGACAAGAAATACAGTCTTACCGCGAGTTACGATCCTGAAACCGTCTCTGCCGAGAACGTTCATGGAAGTATCGAAATTCTGAACAGACTCGATTGTCCGACCGACGACTATTCTTGATCGTCTGATGGAAGTATCTTCTGTAACGATCTGCAATTTTGCACCGGAGATTTTGTAGATATATTCTTTGATCAAGTCGGCTGCCCGTTGCTCCTGGGCGGTCGGCTTCAACGGCACTTCAATCACATGATTGGTAGCCCCCTTGTTTGTCAGAACGAACTTGTCGAGTGCGGCGTTAGTGGTTGCTGTTGTTAAGGCAAAGAGTAGAGACAGCAGGAAATTGGCGGATAAAATGCGGACCATTCAGTTCGATTTTATGTCAAATTTAGCCATTATGACGGTTTAAGGAATAAAGTTGGCAGGACTCCCGATAATTAAGTAAATTATAAGTCCCAAAATCAGGATTTACACCACACTAACCCCTTTTGTATAGCCGGGCAATTATATTTTAAGATGAATCATTTTATGCGTACCGCATTGCTATTGTCTTTACTGTTGCAGACTGTCATCTCATATGGTCAGCTTTCAGTCAACACATCCTATTCACCCAGTCAGCTGGTAGCAACTCTAACCGGACCCGGGGTGGTCATTTCCAATATAACCTATACAGGGCTTCAGATTCAAGGTGGGCAATTCAATGCAAGCGGGACCAATCTTGGTATTTCAAACGGCATCATGCTTTCAACCGCCAATTGCACGTTGTCTGTCGGGCCTAATTCTGTTGGAAATGCCACCGAAGACCTATTACAGCCCGGAGATCCTATCCTGGATATTCAAGCCGGGACACAGACTTTCGACGCTGCGATACTTGAATTCGATTTCACACCACAGAACGATACGGTAAGTTTTCGCTATGTTTTCGCCTCCGAGGAATACCCAGAATATGTCTGTTCTGTATTCAATGATGCATTTGCTTTTTTGATAAGCGGTCCCGGTTATCCTACACCCACCAACATCGCATTCGTCCCAGGTACATCGACGCCTGTTGCAATCAATACTGTGAACGTAGGCTCCTCCGGTACTGCAGGCACCCAGGCACCGGCATGCGATACCTCGAATGCGGTTTATTTTGTGGATAACATCGGAGGCTCCTCTATCGAATTCGATGGTTTCACCGTTCCGCTCACGGCCACTGCAGTGGTGGTTCCCTGTCAGACTTATCACCTTCGAATTTCAATAGCCGATGCCGGTGATGGTGGCTGGGACTCTTCCGTATTCTTTGAAGCAGGAAGTCTGTCATCCACACCAGTGGTCGATGCAGGAATCGATCGTTCATTTTGTGGGCCAGGTTCTGCAACAATCGGTTTCTCCGGAGCCCCCGGCTGGAATTATTCCTGGTCACCTTCTGCCGGACTTAAC
>JBJSZR010000553.1:0-3128 GCA_046090385.1 Bacteroidota bacterium | reverse complement strand
AAATGCTGACCAGCCCTGGCCATACTCCATGTGATGCCGCCGTTCGCAGAGCGGAAAAGTCCACCCCTCGTTGATGCGAATAGGATATCGGGCTCATCAGGTTTAATGACTAACCGCTGTACGATCATGCTATTGGTTTGTATGAATGAAAGTCCCGTAGGATTCCAAGTGATTCCTCCGTCAGGAGAAACCATAACGCCCGCAGAATACGTACCTCCCCAGAAACCACCTCCTGTCTCATAGCCGTAACCGTCACCTGTTGCTACGTAAACAGAGTCAGGATAACGAGGATTGATTGCGATATCAGCGATACTGATCGATGGTAAAAAGTCAGACAAAGCCGTCCAAGACTGACCGTAGTTGGTCGATTTCCAAATTCCACCAGATGCGGTGCCTACGTAAAGGACAGAATTATTGGCTGGAGAAACACGGATTACATTTATTCGGCCTACTCCGCCGCCTCCGGATGGAATGACAGCGGGACCGATTACCTGCCAGTTAGCTGTCACCGGTGTTGTAACTCTGAACTGACGCCCCATTTTGTAATTCCTCACCTCTCTGAACAATATTTCAGGATCGAAGGTGCCACCATAAGACCGTGGCTCCATGAACCATTCCCACCTGCGGAATTGCTGATAACCACCCTCTTCCCTATTACCGGATTCTTCCTGATCCACGGCCCTATTTCTCCAATAATCATTGAATCTATTTTGAATGGATTTGAAGTCGTTTGATTCGTCAAGAACACTTTGTTCGGAGAGGAATGACGGTTTCATCCAAGGCTGAGCATACGATTTCAAACCGTACAACAGTAAAAAGAAAGAGGAAATGAAAACGATTTTTTTAGTGGAAAATAAGGTCATGGATGCAAGAGTGCTATCTGATGCAAATCTCGTAAAAGAAGGAACTAAAAAGAAACGGCTGAATGGTTATCGGGATTCCTCTGAAATGAGGAAATAAAGCGTAATTTCGCTACTCAATTTTTCAACCCCGTACCCTCATGGGACTTCTAAATAGCATTCTTGGAAGCCTTTTCGGCTCCAAAAGCGCCCGCGATCTTAAGGAACTCAACCCGATAGTCGATAAGGTAAAAGCCGCTTATGCCTCAACTGAAAGCCTTTCGAATGATGCATTGCGTGAACGGACCAATGAATTCAAAAAACGTATCAACGATCATCTTCAGGAAATCGAAAATGAAATCACATCCCTGGAAGCGACTGCAGCTGCCGAGCCGGACATGGATGTTCATCAACTGGAGGAATTATACCGAAAGGTCGATGAGCTGAAAAAACAACGGAACAATGAAATCGAAGTAGTACTCTCCGAAATATTGCCCGAAGCTTTCGCCGTTGTGAAGCAGACTGCAAAAAGATTCACCGAAAATCAGTCCATTACCGTTACTGCTTCCGAACACGACCGCAACCTTGCAATCAGAAAGGATTATGTTGTCATTTCTGGCGATAAGGCCACCTACAACAACAGTTGGATCGCAGCAGGAAACAGCGTAACCTGGAACATGGTTCACTATGATGTGCAGTTGATCGGTGGTACGGTTCTTCACCAGGGCAAGATAGCCGAGATGGCTACGGGCGAAGGAAAGACGCTCGTTGCCACATTACCCATATATCTTAATGCACTGGCAGGTCGCGGAGTTCACGTTGTGACAGTCAATGACTATCTCGCCAAAAGGGATGCTGATTGGAATGGAACAATATTCGAATTCCTGGGATTAACGGTTGACTGTATCGATAAGCACGAGCCCAATTCACCAGCGCGGCGCGCGGCGTACCTGGCCGATATCACCTACGGTACCAACAATGAGTTCGGATTCGACTATCTGCGAGACAATATGGCCCGACTACCTGAAGATATGGTACAACGCGGCCATCACTTTGCAATTGTGGACGAGGTGGACTCCGTTCTTATCGACGACGCACGAACTCCGCTGATCATTTCCGGTCCGACACCTAAAGGAGACCACCACGAATTCGACATTTACAAACCCAAAGTGGAACAATTGGTTCGCACACAAAGGGAATACGTGAACACACTGATTTCAGATGCACGTAAGTTGCTCGATCAGAAAAAAGAAGACGAAGCAGGTCTGGCACTATTCCGTGCCTACCGCGGTTTGCCGAAGAACAAGGCTCTCATCAAGCTGCTCGGAGAACAAGGTGTTCGAGCCATCATGCAAAAGTCGGAGAACTTCTACCTGCAAGACCAGCAGAAGGAGATGCACAAAGCTGATGAACCGTTGTACTTTGTGATCGACGAGAAGAACAACAGCATCGAACTGACTGAAAAAGGCGTTGAACTCATCTCGTCCAATACGGACGACAAGAATTTCTTCGTGTTGCCTGATGTCGGCTCCATAATAGCAGAAATCGAACGCACAGAACCGGACCCACAGCTGAAAATCAACCGTAAAGACGAATTGTTACGTGATTATGCGGTCAAATCCGAGCGCATTCATACGGTAAATCAATTATTGAAAGCTTACACGCTTTTCGAAAAAGATATCGAATACATCATTACCGAGGGTAAGATCAAAATCGTTGATGAGCAAACGGGCCGAGTGATGGAAGGCCGTCGTTATTCCGACGGGCTGCATCAGGCTATTGAGGCAAAGGAGAACGTCAAAGTAGAGGCCTCTACCCAAACCTATGCGACCATCACACTGCAGAATTATTTCCGCATGTACCACAAATTGGCAGGCATGACAGGAACTGCCGAAACGGAAGCACAGGAATTCTGGACGATTTATAAATTGGATGTGGTCGTAATACCTACCAACCGGCCTATTTCACGAACTGATTCAGAAGATAAAGTGTATAAGACCAAACGTGAAAAATACAATGCCGTAATCGATGAAATCGACCAGATGGTGAAAGCAGGAAGGCCGGTGCTTGTGGGTACGACTTCCGTAGAAACATCAGAACTTTTGAGCCGCATGCTCAAGCTTCGTAATGTGAAGCACAATGTTCTGAATGCCAAGTTGCACCAGAAAGAGGCACAGATTGTAGCTGAAGCCGGGCTTGCGGGTACTGTCACTATAGCAACCAACATGGCCGGACGAGGAACCGATATCAAACTGGGCGAAGGCGTGAAAGCCGCCGGTGGTCTTGCCA